>JAZDLJ010000078.1:0-4550 GCA_043802115.1 bacterium
CGGACGTCAGGATGAGCGAAGCCTCAATTAGCCGTCCCCCTGTGCCCTATTCCCTTTCATTTCGCAAGGAGGCAGAGATTAAACCACGTTACTATGCTCAATAATCCTTCAAAGTGAGATCAACTTCCTGATGGAACACAAAACCTTCTATCACCCTCTATAGACAATCTTTTTACTCTATTTTATTTGCTATCTCATATTTAAGAAAGTCCGATTCCCTGTGAAGCAACACATCAGGGTTAATTATTCTTCGATTTTAAGGGTATATCTTTGTCCCCCCTTCTCTAAAACTACCTCCCCAGGACTTATTGCGATAACCTTTGATCCTTTTATATGATCTCCATTATATAAAATACTGTCGTTTATTATAACTAAAGGGCGTACTGGATCATAAACAACTGCTGATAGTTTATACTCATTTAAAGGGAGGGGAGTAGGTACTGTTGAATTAAATGGTTGCTGAGGTGCAAATTTAGTTACTACTGGAAGCGACTGAGTAGGTATCCCGCCTTTCTTTCCAACATAAGGTTCAAATGGATCTCTTACTAATTGTTTTAAAAACATATCCCCATTTTGTTTGTTGTCAATCGTTAGTTGTTTATTGCTTGTCCTATTATTACCATTATTGGTTTCTGAAAAACTTCTCTTAGGTATTAATAAAATTATAAACGAAAGTAGAAGATATAAGCATATACTACGACTTCTCATTTTTTTTCTCCCTTATTTTAAATTAGTCCTTCAGGCGGACAGTTGTGCCTCTGTGCCTTTGTGCCTCTGTGCCTCTAAGAAAACCTAACTTGGAGCAGTATATATAAATATCCTGACCTTTGCCTCACAATATGGGACATCACCTTTATTGACATCCATAATTATTGATTCTGTGAATATAAGACGAGGCAATTCTTCCAACATCTTTATATAAAGGGCAAGATCCACATATCTACATCGTAAGGTTATGTCTATAGGTAATTGGGTATATTCTGGTTTAATAATTAGGGGCATTGGCTTTATATCTGTAATTTCCATCCTAAATCTTGGTTCAAACGTTGTCAGTTCCTTAACAATAATAGACAATTCGCCATTTCTTTTAAAATAACTATCCAATCGTTTAAACTCCTTCTCTTGGAGACTAAATCCCTTCTTAACCTCTTCAAATTCCTTAGCTACTACTTCATACTTAGGAACATTTTCATCCAGATCTTTATTATAATCTTGCAACTCTTTTATCTTTCTTTGTTTTGGTAAGATACCCGCTGCTAATCTACCCATAATCTTATCACTGGTTTTATAAAAGAAGTAACCTGATCCAAGCACAAAGACAAAGAGTAAACTTATCTTCACCAAATAAGGTAACCGTTTTGGATTTAATGATATATAAGAAGACAACCCTATCTTACCATGTGTTAACATTTTTTACCCTCAATAATCAACATTCTCCCCATCTTTCAAGATGATAACCCGATAATTCAACTTATTATTCAATTTGTAGGCATCAATTTTAGCCTTAGAAAAAGTCTTATACCTTCCAACCATTACCCTAAAAGTTAACCCCATCCTTTCATTATATACTTCATCTATAAAAGCATTATATCCAACTGCCTTCAATCTCTTTTGCATGTTAATGGCATAGTCCTCAACTTGATCAACTTCAATCTGAATAGTATAAATACTTTGTTCTTCATTCTTCGCTTTTGGTTCCTCGTTTTTAGTTTTTGATTCCTTGTTATTTGTTCCTTTTTCTTGGTTACTTGTTAATTGTAAATAATTTCTTTTTACTTCATCTTTCGTTACCTTTTTAATTGTATTTTTTATATTACTCTCTACATCTATTACCATTTCTTTTTTTATATTTATCTTTTGCATATCCAGGGACGTCTGTTGTTTGTTATCAGTTATCTGTTGTTTAGTATTCTTTTTATTATTTACATCTACCTTATTCTTTAACCCAGGCTCTACCTTCTTTGGTTCCTTAGGCTTAACTTTTTCTGATCTCTTAACTTCTTCATCCCTTATCTTTTCTTTTACTACCACCTTACTCTCTATTGGAAAATCTTTATTTAAATCTACCTTTTCTTCTTTATTGACCTCAGGCAATTTAACAATAGCATCAATATCAAATTCAAAGGCAATTTCATCTTTTTCTTTTACTGTCTTAATATAATTTAATTTAATATCGTTAAAAAAACTTGATCCCTCTAATGTCCTGATAAATTCAGGGATATCACTATTTCTAGAAGTCATTCCCTTCATTCCTAATCTATTACTACCTGAACCTGCTATCCTGGTTAACCAGGTAGTCTTATTCTCAACTATATTCTGGCTAATCTCCTTTAACAATTCTGACCAACGTGATTGATTAACAAATAACTTTTTATAAACATCAAGTTGAGACGACATCCTACCCTGTTCCTTAACTAACGCTTTTTGCTGTTTCTGCGTCCTCTCAACAGCTTCTTTATTCTTTTGAAGAATTGTTTTTGTTTCCTCCAGGGAATTAATCTCTTTATTTAATTGGTTTTCCTGGTTCTTGTATTTTATTATCCTGGAACCTACAGAGAACCCGACATATCCAACAAATATTAAACCAAGAAATACAAAAAAACCCCCTGGTATCTTTCTTGTTTCTATTAGATCTAATGGTAATAAATTTATCTCTTGTTTAATCATTTTTTGCCTCACCTTAGAGCCAGGCCAAGACTAATTGCTATAAAGGGTTCAATAATTTTCAGATACTCCAGATCAAATTTCATTTCAGGCACTAAGATATTATTTAGTGGTCGAAGGAGATCAATCTCAATATTTAAAATAGAGCTTAAAAATTCTTTAAATGATGGTAAAGTCAGCATACTTCCACAAATTAGTAATTTATTAACACTACCTTCTCGAAATTGCGACCTAAAAAATTCAAAAGAGCTCCTAAGCTCTGAACACATATGAAGGAGGGTGGATTTAGTTACTGAATGCGCATCCTGGATTTGTTCAAGAGAAAGACCAGCCAGCAATGAATCCTTTGTTGGTAGAATAGTTTCAGATTTTGTTATATCTATATTATTTCTTAAATTAAAAGCTGCATTATTATCTATACTAAGTCTACTCATTAGGTTGCGAATAATATTACTATTACCAATAGCAAGACTTCTCGTAAAACGAAGAATTTGGTTTTTAATAATAATTATCTTAGTATAGGACTCACCAAAATCAACGATACTATACAACTCCTCTGGATTGGATTTATATGTATGATTGAAGATATTCAGCAAAGCCAGAGAATTAGCATCGATAATCTTAGGGTATAAATTACACTTTCTAAACATTGAAACATGATCCTGAATATCATTTTTCTTACTAATAAAGGCAAGGGCCTGTAATTGATTATTTTCATTTCTTTTCTCCGAGGTAATTATGTAATCTATTACTGCTCTTTCAACAGAATAAGGGATAAATTTTTTTATCTTTAACTTAATGGCCTCCTTTATCTCTGCCTCTGGCATTGGAGGAATTTCTACATAACGAGTAATTAAAAACTTATCCTGAATATTTGAACACACCTCAGCACTATTTATATTATTATTCTTAAGAAGCTCCTTAAGCCTTTTAGTTATTACTTCATAATCTAGCTCCTCTTTTTGAGGATCAAGTTGAGCATTACTAAGTTCAATACCTTTATTCTCACCTCCTGTAGGAATCATACCTATTGTGGCTAGAGCATAACTCCCTCCATTTTCTTTCGTTACTTCCGCTAACTTGATTGTATGAGAACCAATATCAAGTCCTATTCTTCTACCTTTTAAAATTTCATTAAGATTGAATGCACCCATTTTTAGTTATGCTTACAAAGGGTATAGGGTATAAAGTGTTTTTTTACTTTATACCCTATACCCTTTGTAAACGTTTTCCTCTGAAGATTAATATAAACTGACTTAAAATTATTACATAATTTTTATGCCCAATTCCTTTATTTTTAAACACGTATTTTAACTTTTTGACAAAATAAATTATTTATTATATAGTTTAACAGCAATCTTCATTATTAGACATCTTTCCAAAATAATCTTTATTAAAGTAGGAGAGAAGCCAAAAATCTTTGCTTCGTTCGTTAGCGAAGCCTTTTTGAATTTGCTAAACTTACTTCCCTGAATTACCAAAACTCGCTACGCTAAAAAAATGGTAATTTTTAACGGGAAGCTGCGCTAAAAAAATTTACAAAAAGTCTCCTAAATAACTCTCTCCAGCAAAATTTTTATCTTCTCTCCTAGTAAATATGATATTTATTTTGGAAAGATGTCTAATAAAACTTTGTGAAACTCTGTCCTCACCTACCCTGTTTATTAATGGGGAGCAGTTTAAGGGGAGATTTTGAGATCGATCCGACCTAAAGGAGATATAAGATGCAGATAGCAAATCCTATCTATGATATAGTATTTAAATATCTAATGGATGACAATAAGATCGCAAGGTTAATAATCTCAACTATAATAGAAGAAGAGATCGTAGACTTACAATTTCTTCCGAAAGAGAGACAAATAGATCTGGAAAAACAATCACTGACA
>JAZDLJ010000341.1:0-7904 GCA_043802115.1 bacterium
AAGATTTTTGTCTTCCTACGCCCTGCAAGAATAATTTGGAAAGATGTCTAATCTCACACAGAGACACAAAACCACAGAGTAAGAATAAAAGAAAAAAAATCAAACAGTAAGCATTATTCTCTGCGGCTCTGTGTGTAAATAATCTTTTTTAAAAGTGTAAACTGGTGAATGAAGAATGCCCATTATTAAAACACATTTTTCTGTGTATAGTACTCCAATTTAGGTTTTTCCAAGTGATTGTGTTAGTGAAAAGACAATCTACATTATAAGGGAAATCAAGGTCAATTTAACACAAGAAGAAAATGCTGTCAAACATTTTTTAGTCGCTTCCTTGTTGCAGCAGATGGTATATTAAGTTCTTCCCGGTACTTGGCAACAGTCCTTCTCGCAATATTAATTCCTTTATTTTTTAATAACTTAACTGTCTCTGTGTCAGTAACTGCCTCATCTAGCCTCTCACTTTCATCTGTGATAATCTTTTTTATCATCTCCTTAATTCTTAAGGATGATACCATTTCACCATAATCATCGTTAAACCCTCCATGAAAGAAATACTTAAGTTCAAATATTCCTCGAGGGGTATGAACATATTTATTAGTAGTGATCCTACTTACAGTCGATTCATGCATTGATATATCATCAGCGACTTGTTTTAAAACTAAAGGTTTTATATAATCAACCCCTCTATCTAAAAATTCCTTTTGGAACTTAACTATACTCTCTGCAACCTTATATAAAGTACGCTGTCTCTGTTGGATACTTCTTATCAACCACACGGCTGATTTGAATTTGTCCTCAATAAATTTTTTTGTCTCTTTTACCCCATTCTCACCATCCAACAGGATATTTTTGTATAAAGGGCTAATCCGCAAACGAGGTACATTCTCATCATTCAAAAGAATTGTAAATTTATCTTCCACTTTAAAAACGTATATATCAGGAATAATATATCGAGCTTCCTCTGAATTAAATCTACGCCCTGGTTTTGGATCATAACTTGAAATAATTTTTATTACATCATTAACCTGTTCAACAGTAATTCCTTCAGCCTTGGCTATCTCTTGATACCTTCTTTCTTCAATCTTTTTTAGATGTTTTTCTATAACTCTTTCAAGTAAGGGATTCTGATTTCCTGAGTATCTATACTGTAATAGCAAACACTCTCTTACATCTTTTGCTCCAACACCAATAGGATCAAAACTTTGAATAAGACATAAAATCTCCCTGACCTCATTGATGGTATGCTTTGTTGCTTCAACAATTTCTTCTAATGTAACCTGTAAGTATCCATTATCATCAAGATTTCCAACAATAAATTCTCCTGTTTCTATCTCACTTTCGCTTAGACCTGCAGATAAAACCAGTTGATCTCTTAGGTGTTCTTGTAGTGATATTGAACAAGAAGATGGAATATTATCTACACCGGGTTTATAATATTCCTCTTCTTTTGGATATCCCCAATCAATATTATCACTAAAAAAATTTTCCCATTCAAAATCATTGGAGAATAAAGCTCCTCCATCTTCAACAATCTTCGTAATTTCTTCTAATCTTGATTTATCAACCTCTTCTTTTTTTTGTTCCGTCCGTTGTCTATCACCTGCTTGCAAACCTTCTACATACTCATCGGCTGCATCTTCTAAGAATGGATTTTCAGTCAGTTCTTTTCTAACAGCTTGAACTAATTCCTGTCTGGACAATTGTAATAAACTGATAGCCTGCCTCAACATTGGAACCATTAACAACTTCTGAGTCTGCCTCATCTCCAACCTAACATTCATATTCATTACCATTAGTATTTAAAACCCCCTTTACACTTGCAAAAATCATAAAATAGCTTTTTTATTTTATGCTTTTTGCAAGTGTTGTCTTTGGTCTCTCACTTATACTATGAACGTATATACTACTCCAACTTAGGTTTTTCTAAAATAATGCAGGTTAATTTTGTAACTAACTGTTAAGGCACAAAGTAGCAAAGGCACAGAGGCACAAAGGAAAAAACAAAAAAAAAAATTTTAAAAAAATTTGTGTTTCAATGCCTTTATGCCTTAACATGCTGGTTTTAACCAACGCAATCACTTGGAAAAATCTAAGTTGGAGCAGTATATATGCATACAGCACGATAAGTGATAATCCGATCAAAATATAAATTATTACTTTAAACCAATAAGAATCTGTTATTGGAGTAAATCCGTTTGGAGTACAGCAGAGAATGTAGAGCCCAATCCCAAAATTCAAAAAAACTGAATTTTGGGATTGGTCTCTACATTCTAAAAGTCTCGCCTAAGTAAACTTCCCTTGCTTCTTTACTATTTACGAGGTCTAATGATGACCCAGACAATAAGATGCTTCCTTTATTAATAATGTAAGACCTATCTGTTATTTCCAGGGTCTCTCGTACATTATGATCTGTAATAAGGATGCCAATCCCCTTCTCTTTTAATCTGGCGATTATTTTTTGAATATCTATAACAGCCTTTGGGTCAACTCCTGCAAAAGGCTCATCTAAAAGTACAAACCGAGGATATATGACCAGTGATCGAGCAATTTCTAATCTTCGACATTCTCCACCTGAAAGATTATAAGCCTTGCTCTTCGCAAGATGTAATATCCCCATCTCTTCCAATAATTCATTCTTCTTCTGTTGACGTTCTGATTTATTTAAATTTAAAGTCTCTAGGATAGCTAAAATATTCTCCTCTACAGTAAGCTTTCTAAATACCGAGGATTCTTGAGGTAAGTAACTAATCCCTTTCCTTGCCCTTAAGTACATAGGACAGGCTGTTATATCATCATCACCAATAAACATCCTTCCTTGATCCAGTGTTACTAAACCTACAATCATATAAAAGGTAGTAGTTTTTCCTGCCCCATTCGGACCAAGTAAGCCAACAACCTCACCTTGGCTTATACTAATGTTTACATTATCAACAACCCTTCTATTCTTATAAGATTTAACTAATCCCTCTGCCTTTAAGATATTATTCTTCGTAATTGTGCACCCTCATTTTGTTTTTAAATCTTTTAAATGATCAACATTACCATTTTGGGGAACAAACTCCATAATTGCACCTGTTGCAATAACACGATCTTCGTCCATTAGATATACGATCTCTTCAGCTCTAATGTTAGTGTCACCTTGAAACAACACAGGATTTCCAATTAGCAGTATTTTACGAAGATCGTTGTAATAAATCGCCTTATCAGAACTAATTTTTTTATCTTGATACTCAAATCTGACATTACCTTCTGCCTCTATTCTTAAAATAGCATCGTTTTTTTCACCCAAATAAGTTGTCATCTTCTTAGCATAAAGCTTTGCCTCTGCCTTAATAATTATTACATTACCAGTATAAATTGCAGTATGATTTTTATTATTAAGTTCAACTTGATCAGAATTAATCTGTATCTTTTCTTTTGCTTCACTTATCTCCTTGATCTCATCAAGTCCTTCTAATTTTTTACCTGCCCAAACGAGGTTACCTCTTGATATTAAAATCCAGGTTAATATACCACAGAGCCACAAAATGCAAAGAGATATATTTTTTTTCCTCTGTGTGTTTTGTGGCTCTGTGAGATTCTTTTTTACATTTAAATCTCGCTTCAACCAATTATTTTTTTTCATCCCTTTCAACCTCTATCCTTTTACCTTTTTACCATTAACTACAGTTTTTACCTCATCAGTGAGAACCATTTTTTCAAGATTAACATTGGTTATCATTTTATTTGCCTTGATTTCAAAAGCAAGATGTTCTATTTCCACTGGAGTTTCGCTTATTATCTGTTTTTTAGAGGCTATCCAGTTTAATCTTTGGGTATGAAAAAAAATCTCCTTACTTGACTGAGCAATAACATTTCCCAGTATATCTATATTTTTACCTTCGATGTCTAACCTACCATTATCCCCCTCTATTTTTAAAGAAGATCCATCTTCAGCGTATAAAATCGCTTTTACGTCATTTAAAATTGCCTCATTTTTTTCCTCATAGATATTAATTTCAGTAGCCTGAAGCTCCCATAATGTCTTATCTCCATTGCCCTCAATAATATAAACACCTTCTACATGAATATCAGCATTATTTATGTTTTCAAACTTATTCTTTTGAGTTCTTACATCTTTAGAATTATTGTTTAACAGGATAATTAAATATATACCTATGAAGGCAAATGATAATAAAAAAATCGTTCTTATCTTTTTTTTAAAATATCTACTTACCATTAATGAATAGAACTTCCTTTAGCTGCAAATCTCTCTTGTAGACATTTAGGATAAAACCTTTGGTTGCCAAATAACATTTTGTTTGGCAACCAAAATAATATGCAATATAAATACCAAATAGCATAAATATAAATACCACATTGTTTTTTTAAAGTAAAGTGAAATAAAAGATAAATCGAAATCCAATTCCATGACCTAACCAGTAAAAAAGAGGAGGTGATTATCAATTTTATACGG
The DNA here is from genome assembly GCA_043802115.1 of bacterium. GTDB lineage: Bacteria > SZUA-182 > SZUA-182 > JAZDLJ01 > JAZDLJ01 > JAZDLJ01. Next base: position 4,457 of record JAZDLJ010000341.1, read on the forward strand.
GAGAATTGGGTAGAATATAGGTCTGCAAAATAATATTTAAGAAAACAATAACCTTGCCGATAATAATAGAAGAAGCAATCATCTTTTAAACTAATAATTGAAGGAGAAGATTGATATGGCCAGGATCATTGCTATTGCTAACCAAAAAGGGGGTTGTGGAAAAACAATTATTGCCATTAACCTCGCTGCATCTTTAGCCTTACATAACAACCGAGTCCTCCTCATAGATATGGATCCACAAGGTCATGCCTCTCTCGGATTAGGAGTCAAACCAGAAGATTTAAAAGTAGGTATGTATGATGTCTTAACTGCTAAAGGAGAAACTATTAGCATAAAGGATATAACCCGCAAGATAAATAATTTCTTAGACCTTGCCCCTACAAATATCTCCCTCTGTGCTGTTGAACAATTATTCTCAGGAAAACAAGATCGGGAATACCACTTAAAAAATCAGCTAAAAAAGATTGGGTAGTGCTAAACAAGTAATGCTAAGTTAAAGTCCCATATAAAATATTTTATAGAGCGGATATGGTTATCTATTATTTTTGAAAAAGATAAAGTTTTTCTTACCAATCTTGAAATCCTTTGTTGGTAATTTTGTTTTCCATTATGAATATAACCGTTCTTTTTGATTTTATTAGCTTGACAAGATGGACAATTCATTAGATCTCCTTTTGAGTTAAGGATTAAAATTAAGAAATAATTCCCTATTATATTACTCTAATGAATATCGTCTACTTCTTGTAATCACATTAGCATTACTTGTTTAGCACTACCCCTTTTTTTACCATAGGTTAACACATCAATAGTAATTTATACAAGATATTTTCCGCTGTTTTCTGATATTTTTGATTTTTTAGGAGATTATAAGCTCCCTTAATTTTTCCTTGACAAACCCCAAAAAGAAACTGTAAAGTAATAACAAAAATAAAATAAGATTTAGCATCTCGGAACACGGTGAAATTCCGTGACGGTCCCGCCGCTGTAACGGTGATTGAGACCTGAACTTATAGTCACTATTTAGTTTACAAACTAAATGGGAAGACTCAGACCTCAAGATGATCCGAAGTCAGAAGACCTGATAACTCTTAATAGAATAACGAAATCTGATGGTAAAGGGTTTTGGCATGAGGATCATGCCAAAACCCTTTTTTATTTTAACAACCTTTAATTAAAAAGGAGGAGTACCAGGATGAAAAATAGAACCAAAAAGGGAGTAAAGAAGATCATTGGATATCGAAGGAGCTGTAAGGCAAGAGGTACAGGCTTATCGCATTATATCCTCATTGATAAATCCAAGAATTAGGGGCTGACGAAGATGAAGATATCCTCAGAGACAAAGGAAGTGGCTGCATCTGGCGGCCACTTCCTTAACACAGGTAATGGTCAGTCCTTGCAAATAATAGACATCCAACATCCTGTCTATATGGCGGCGATCCAACCTGATACGGCCTTTTGGACGCTTATTGAAAAGGATTACCTTGCCCAGGCTATAGGTGAAGGCAAGGTATTATCCAAACTAAAGAGCTATTCCAGGGAAATGGACAATGAGATAGAGACCCTGAGGTTTGGTCTAAAACCATCTGCTGTCTATTTCAACCCTACAGAGCAGTGTAATCTCAATTGTACTTACTGCTATATCCCAGCAGAGATCAGAAAGAATGGGCAAGGGATGTCCTGGGAAAAGATGAAGGATTCCTTACAGCTCCTTAAAGACTATTTTACCAGGACCATTCCTCCTGAACGTAAGCCTCAGATAGTCTTTCATGGCTCAGAACCTCTTTTAAATAAAGAGACAGTGTTTAGGGCAATAGAAGAATATACCAGGGACTTTGAATTTGGCATCCAGACTAATGCCACCCTCTTGGAAGATCAAGACCTCAACTTTCTCTCCTTTCACAAGGTTGTGATAGGTATTTCTCTTGATGGGCACACCAGCCTTATTGCTGACAGATGTCGGAAAGACTGGGCAGGTAATGGGATATTTAAGAAGGTCGTAAAGGTCTTGGAGATGTGCCAGGGATATCCCCTTTTTAATGTAATCTGCACGATAACCAATGAAAATGTGAAGAGTTTAGTTAAGATAGTTGAGTTTTTTCATAAGCATAAGGTGGAAAATTGTCTGCTCAACCAGGTAAGATGTACCCTTGAAGGAGGACGCAACGCAAAACCTTCAGATATAAGCATGGCCCGGATGTTTATCAAGGCCCTTGATCGAACCTTTGAATTGTATCAAGAGACAGGGCATAAAATAATTGTTGCAAATTTTGCTAATATTATGTTATCTATAATTGCTCCTTCTGCAAGAAGACTAATGTGTGATATAAATCCATGCGGCGGCGGAAGGTGTTTTTTTGCTGTATCTGCCGAAGGAGATGTTTATCCTTGTAGTGAGTTTATTGGGTTATCAAAATTTAAAGGGGGAAATCTATTTAAAGACAATCTGTCTACGATCTTAAAATCAGAGCCATTTAATCTTGTAACTAACCGAAAGGTCGAAGAGATAGTTCCTTGTAAGAACTGTGCCATAAGACATTTCTGTGGCGCTCCTTGCCCTGCTGAGGCCTTTCAATTACATGGGGGGATGGAAAACCCTGGGGCGTTCTGTGAATTTTATGAACATCAGGTGAGATATGCCTTTAGATTAATTGCTGATCAAAAGGAATCTGCCTATCTCTGGGATAACTGGGGAAAGGATACTAAAGAAGTGTTTCGATTCTAATCCCTAGATAAAATTACCACCTGTGCGATCAAAATTTTTAAAAGCGACTTTGGTTACTTTTTCTAAATTTTTGGCACTGGTGTAGTTAAATGGGATTATTTAATTATTTGTAAATTTTACTAAATAAACCCTAAAAAGTTGACGATATAATCTACTGAACAATTAACATTAACTCTTTTTATACGGGTTTGCTTCAGCTTTTATCTTTATGTATCGTTTTATCCCAGGTCACTTAGACGGACTACTTGGTACAGGCGTTTACCTTTCTTAGTCTTTTCCACTACCCCGAAGATATGTTTTCTTCCTGACTTCTTCCAATATCTTTGAAATAGCCATTTTTTTGACTTTTGTGAATGCCGCTTGTGTAACATCCGCCATAATTGATCCCGTACATAGTTATCGATACGCAGGAAAACACTTGCAGAATATACATGTCGATGGTAATTCCCCCATCCTCTAATTATCTGATTAAGTTTTTTAATGAGGATTAGTATCGGTGAACTCCTATACTTTTGAATCACTGTCCCTATCTTCTGGATAAGGCTAAGTGTACTTTCTTTCGAAGGGGTGATATGCAATACTCTACGCATAGGTCTACAAGTCTTGGTATAGAGAGAATATACATGTTAACAAACTGAAAAACCTATGATATTATGTCCTCCTTTCAATAATACTAACTTTTATGAAGGAGGACAGCCTAATGGAACAATATGGCGGAGAAAAAAG
>JAZDLJ010000342.1:0-3447 GCA_043802115.1 bacterium
TCCCTAAATTGCCTAACTCGCTTCGCTCAAACAGAGGCAATTTTACGGGAAGCTGCACTAAGAAAATTTACAAAAAGCCTACTAATAACTCACTACAGCAAAATTTTTGTCTTCTCTTGCCTCTAGATAATTAGGGATAAAGATTTAATAAATTAACCTAAAATAAAAAGATAAGAAAATAAAAAATTTAGACAGGATAACAGGATTAACAGGAAAAAGATTAACTATTAAATTAATACATCTTGTTAAATTATTTGTTTTTTATCCTGAAAATTCTGTTAATCCTGTCTAAAAATATTTTTAAATGCTTTTTATATCGGACCTAAGTTTGAAGATATAATTTGGGTTAATTTATTTTGTTCCTATCCCTTAGAGAATATGGTATTTATTTTGGAAAGATGTCTAATTTAAAAGGAGGAAAAACTGTATGAAACAAAAATTTGGAGAGAATATTGAACAAGAAATTCGTTCAATGATCGCCGATATTGCCGAGGTAGATGAAGAAGAGATTAAAGGAGAGTCTGGTTTTGTAGAGGATTTAGGTTTTGATTCAATGATGGCCTTAGAGATTTTAGCTAAAGTTGAAAAAATGTATAAGATTAAAATCTCCGAAGAAGAATTACCTAAATTAAGCAACTTAAATCAAACAGTCGATTTAGTAAAAAGACATCGACAGTAGACTTCACACAGCATAATTTGTGCTTTTGTTAAAATATGGGCTATCTAAGTCTTAACCTTAACCTTTTCAGATGAACACTCGAATAGTAATTACAGGGGTTGGTGTAATCTCTTCCCTTGGTATTGGAAAAAAAGAGTTTTGGAAAAATCTTTTAGCTGGAAAATCAGGGGTAAGCGAGATTACGGCCTTTGATACAAAAGATTATGCAACTCATAGTGGGGCTGAGGTTAAAGGATTTAATCCCTCTGACTTTTTGGAAATGGATCAGCAAAAAACAATGGGAAGGGCCTCCCAGATGGCGGTAGCTGCAACACGATTAGCGCTTGAAGATGCCGGAATAGAATTAGAAAAAGTTAAAAAAAAAGAGGCAGGGGTTGTTATCGGCACAACCATGGGAGAGACTCAACAGCTAGAACAGATTGATGATATCTGGATAGGACAAGGAGAGGATTTTATAAGTCCAGAATTAGTTCAGCAATATCCTGCTAATAATATCTATAATAATATTGCAAAGATATTCAAACTAAAAGGTAATAATCTGGTTATTCCAAACGCCTGCGCTGCTGGTAATTATGCCATTGCCTACGCCTCTGATTTAATAAAAATAGGCAGGGCTGAATGGATGCTAGCCGGAGGAGTTGATGCCTTTTCTCGTTATGCCTTTATGGGATTTAACAGGCTTTTGTCTGTAGCCCCTGAAAGGTGTGCGCCTTTTGACAAGAATAGACAAGGAATTATCCTAGGCGAAGGAGCAGGCATTCTCGTCTTAGAGTCTTTAGACAGTGCCACAAAGCGTGGAGCTAATATATACGCAGAAGTAGCCGGGTATGGATTAAGTTGTGATGCTTATCATATGACTGCTCCCCAATTTAGCGGGATTATTAGTGCGATCTTATTAGCCCTAAGAGATTCAGGGACAGATATAAAAGATGTGGATTATATCAATGCCCACGGCACTGGTACACTAGCGAATGATAAAACGGAATGCCTGGCTTTAAAAAAAATATTCAATGATTATCTTGAAAAGATACCTGTTAGTTCTTCTAAATCTATGCTTGGTCATACGATGGGGGCAGCTAGTGCTATAGAAGCCATTATCTGCGCTCTTGCGATTAAGCATGACACTATTCCTCCCACAATAAATTACGAGACACCCGACCCTGACTGCGATATTGATTGTGTGCCCAATATATTTAGAAAACATGAGGTAAAGGTCGCTCTTAATAATGGATTTGCCTTTGGAGGAAATAATGCCTGCCTGGTACTTAAAAATTGTTGATTTTTATATTCATTTTATTTGACAAGGGTAGGTATTTATGATATAAAAATTTGTAACTATAAATTATTTCATTATGTTACCTTTTCACCTTTAATATATAAAGGGAGAGGTGGATGATATGCCCATAGAGATCAAAGAAGGGGATCTCATAGGGAAGAGATATTTGATCGAAAAAAAAATTAATGACGGTGGAATGAGCTATGTCTACCGAGGGCTAGATACTCATACCCATCAAACTGTTGCTCTTAAAGTCCTTCAAGAAACACTCACCAGCCATCACCTGGAAGATAAGATAAGATATTATAAAGAAGCCGTCCTGGTTTCTCGTCTGAGCCATCCCCATATTATAAAAATATATGAAGTAGGAGAACACCAGAACTTACATTATCTAGTAATGGAGTTTATCACAGGAGAGCCCCTGAGTAAGTATCTGGAAAAAGGACTTCCTCTTGATGTCGCCCTGGATATTTTAATCCAAGTAACCGAAGCTCTTGATTATGTTCACCAAAATGGGATCATCCATCGAGATATAAAACCAGGGAATATCCTGATAGAAAGAGAGCAGGAAGGGAATATCTCAAAAAACAATAAAGGACAAGTTGAAGAAGGGACGTTAAAGGAAAGTCTTAAAATCAAGATAATCGACTTTGGCTTAGCCCAATTAATGTACTTGTCAATGATAGAAGAAGCTGAGGAGATCATCGGCACCTTTAGTTACATGTCGCCAGAACAAAGTGGGATCGTAAGAAAGCCTATTGATGAACGAAGCGATCTGTACTCCCTGGGGATCATCATGTATCAGCTCTTCAGTGGAGAATTACCCTTTAAAGGAGATACTGTAAGCATTCTTTTACACCAACACATTGCCCGGAAACCGCTTCCCCTACATCAGATAAAAAAAGAGATCCCCCCTATATTAGAAGAAATCACCTTAAAATTATTAGAAAAAGCCCAGGAGACAAGATATCAAACTGCCAAAGGATTACTCGCAGATTTAAAGCGATATAAGCAGGGGGAGACAAGCTTTCCTTTAGGAAAATCCGATCGGGGTGGTAAGCCCTGTTATCGAACCGCCTTGATGAGCCGAAGTGATGAATTCAGGACATTGAAAATTCTCTATAACTTTGCTCACCATGGAAGAGGAGGGCTTTGTCTTATTAGTGGTGAGGCTGGCCAGGGGAAGAGCCGATTTGTAGAAGAATTCCGAGCCTTTGTTTATGAACAGGGAGGAGAGTTTATCTCGGGCAAATGCTTTGATCAAGAAAATAAATTCCCCTATCAGGCAATCCAGGAGGCAATCAATGAATATGTAAGCAAGATCGGACAATTGACAAAGGAAGAACAAAACCGCATAGGTCTACAAGTCTTGGTATAGAGAGAATATACATGTTAACAAACTGAAAAACCTATGATATTATGTCCTCCTTTCAATAATACTAACTTTTATGAAGGAGGACAGCCTAATGGAACAATATGGCGGAGAAAAAAG
>JAZDLJ010000088.1:0-7717 GCA_043802115.1 bacterium
TTCGGGGCAGAATATGAAATTTCCTTTCAGGGAATTAACAAGGCATTCGTCTGAATTATTTATTTACACCTCCTTGGTTGGATTTCATAAGACTCAATCCAACAATGTTTATACTAAAATTCTAATCGTACAGGTCGAAAATTTTGCGACCTGTACGATTAGAATTGCTGCACCAAAGTATAATAACCTTGACAGAACACCAATGGCCAACTATACTGTGAGTAAATATTTACTTACAGGAGAAAAGATGAGTCCAACGAGTGTGCATTCTCTTAGAAAACAAGAGATTATTGAAAGTGCAAGAAAAATAATAAGCACAACTGGTATGAAAAACCTTACTATTCGTGAAATAGCTCAAGATATTAATTTAACAGATGGTGCAGTGTATCGACATTTTAAAAATAAAGAGGAGATACTAAGTTTACTTATTGATGATATAGATACGACCTTATTGAAGGCAGTTGCTGAAGCTACTAAAAAAGGTGGAACGCTTCGAGAAAGATTAAAAAATACTCTACTACTACACCTTTCTTATACAGAACAGAGGAAAGGTATATCTTTTATTATCATCAATGAAACCTTAAGTCTTAAAAATTTAAGTTTGCAAAAAAAAGATGTTTGACGTTCTTCAAGGATATCTAAAAAAAATAAAAGAGACACTTGCTGAAGGGGTAAAATCAGGAGAATTTAAAAAGGATTTAGATATCGATTCTGCAAGTATTGCCTTTTTCGGTTTAGTCCAATCCATGGTTACATTGTGGGCGCTTGGTGGGTTTAAAGATAACCTAAACAGAAAGAATATCGAGGAATTGTTTAATATTTATGAAAAGGGGGTAAGATAAGTGACAAATCTTGAGGTGATCTTTAACTCCCTTTTTATATCAACTATAAGATTATTTGAGCTTCTGTTACTCTTATTTATTATTCTATTAGGTTATTCCTTATCCAATCAGGGCTATAAACCAGAGACAAGAGAGAACTGATACCTCAACTTTAGGCGTTTTATAGATAGACACTTCGAACTTAACAAGGAGTAATTGAAGATGAATATAGTTTTAAGTCTTGGATTAATTTGGCTTTTAGGATTACTTTCAGCAAGATGGATAAATAAAATTAAATTTCCAGCAGTTACTGCCTATCTTTTACTAGGGATTATTATTGGACCATCTGTATTTAGTTTGATACCAACGGAAGTTGTAAAAATCTCAGGCCTGATTTCAAATGTTGTTTTAGGTATAATTGCCTTTGGAATTGGTCAAAATTTTTCTAAAGATAAATTTAGAGAGATCGGCAAGGCAGTATTGTGGATTTCTGCATTGGAGGCATCTGGGGCATGGTTTTTGGTAACTGTAGCCTTTTCACTTATCTTAAGACAACCTTTTTATGTTGCTATCCTATTCGGAGCGATCGCCTCAGCAACTGCACCTGCAGCAACAGTAATGGTTATCAAAGAATATCAGGCAAAGGGGAATTTTACAGATACTCTATTAGGAGTAGTAGCTGTTGATGATGCATGGTGTCTAATAATCTTTGCTATTTCGTTGACTTTGTCGCAGGCAATATTTGTCCAAATGGTGGATACTGTTTCTTTATTAAAAGTACTTTTAAACTCTTTTATTCATATAGGTGGGTCTTTTATCCTTGGCGTGGTTATAGCTATTTTATTATCCTATATTTCCCGGTTTATTCGTACCCAAGCTGAGTTACTTATTTTTATCCTGGGTTTTATTTTTCTAACTATAGGAATTGCCCAATGGTTAAATCTATCATTACTCTTAGGAAATATGTTTTTAGGGGCAACATTGGTTAACATAAATAAAGACTCTTCCAAATTTTTTGATAAAATAGAGGTAATTAACCCACCTTTATTTTTACTCTTTTTTGTCCTGGCTGGGGCTAATTTAGAACTAGGGATATTGACAACATTAGGTAAAATTGGTTTTACTTACCTGATAGTTCGTGTGATGGGTAAGGTAATCGGTGCGTATTCAGGTGCCCATATTGCTCATACATCCAAAAGTATAAAAAAATATCTCGGTCTAGGGCTTGTTCCTCAGGCAGGAGTTGCTTTAGGATGTGCCCTTGTGGTTAAAAGTGAATTTCCTGAGATAGGAGGGATGATTTTTTCAACCATTGTTGCCACAACTGTTATCTATGAATTAATAGGCCCAATTTGTACCAAGGCTGCCTTGAAAAAGGCAGGAGAGATAACCCTTTAATTTAAATCAGAATTCAGAAAAATGAATAATGAACTAATAAATTAGTTAAATGGATAATTAGTTAAGATGAAATATCTTCTTAAAGATTTAGAAAATATCCAAACAATTTTAAAGGATAAAAATATCTTTTTATTCTTAGATTACGATGGTACCCTAACCCCAATTGTAGATAATCCTAAACAAGCTGCACTTGCTCAAGAGACTAGTGATTTATTAAATCAATTATCAAAAAAATCTGGTCTAATTTTAGCTATTATAAGTGGGAGGGCACTTGAAGACATTAAAAAGAAGGTAGGGATAGAGGGGATTATCTATGCTGGTAATCATGGTCTGGAAGCAGAAGGGCCTGGGATAATATTTAAAAGTCTTGTTTCCCGAAGGGCAAAGGCAATAATTAAACACATAAAAGATAACTTAACCCAAAAATTTTCAATAATTAAGGGTATTCTTGTAGAAGATAAAAAACTAACCTTGAGCATTCATTACCGCCTAATTGAAAAAGGAAAGCGTCCTTTACTAAAAAAGTTACTTGTTAATATCCTCCAGCCTTATTATAATAAAAACAAAATAATAATTAAAAAGGGGAAGATGGTAATCGAAATAAGACCATCTGTGGAATGGGATAAAGGGAAAATAGTACTTTGGCTTTTAGAAAGACAGAGAATTATTTTTAATAATAAAATTAGAACTCCACCAGTTACTAATGAAGTATTACCTATCTATATAGGTGATGACCTTACTGATGAAGATGCCTTTAAAACAATAAAAGGAAAAGGTTTAACCGTTGTTGTAGGGAAAAAACGTGTTTCTGAGGCAGAATATTATCTTAAAAATGTTAATGACGTTTTAAAATTTCTTAGAGAGGTTGATGGTAAAAAAAAATAGTTTATTTGTGAATTTCAAATCTAAGGAGTATAAGGAGTAATCTATGCAAGTAAAAGAGATAATGTCAACCAAGGTAATAACAGTAAAACATTCACACACCCTAAAACAGTTATTAGAGACCTTTGCCAGCTTCCATTTATTCCCTTTGGTAGCTGTAACTAACGAAGATGGACGGCTTACAGGAGTTGTCTCTTTCCGCAATCTTCTAAATGCCTTTCATCCACGCCAGTCTGAGTTATTAAAAGGAGTACCTTTTTTAGATGAACAAGAGGAGGATATCTTTCAAGAGGATTTTACTAAAGATATAGGCACTTTAGTAATAGTAGAAGATATAATGGAAAGCAATTTTATATCAATAAAAGAGGATGCTCCGTTGCAGGAAGCTTATAATTTAATGAAATTTCACCTTAAAGAGGAGATTCCTGTCATTAATAGTGATAGTAAATTAGTTGGGATAATAGGAATCTTTGATATAGTTAGACAAATTTTTTATGAAAAAGGGGTTATTTAGAGATGAATACAATCTTAGGATTTGGCTTTATTTTGTTGGCTGGTTTATCCGCTGGTAGATTGATAAATAAGATAAAATTTCCATCTGTAACAGCCTATCTTTTACTAGGCATTTTAATCGGGCCTTCCCTTTTAGGACTTGTTCCCCTTCAGATAATAACAATCTCAGGGGTAATCTCAAATATAGTGCTTGGCATCATTGCCTTTGGTATTGGGCAATGTTTTTCTAAGGAAAACTTTCGGAAGATTGGAAAGTCTGTATTGTGGATTTCTATACTAGAGGCCTGTGGAGCGTGGTTTTTTGTAACTATAGCTTTTTTGTTTATCTTAAAACAACCCTTTTATATCGCCCTCATTTTTGGAGCAGTGGCCTCAGCGACTGCCCCAGCCGTAACGATTATAGTTATGAAAGAATACAAGGCTAAAGGTATTTTTACTGACACCCTTTTGGGGGTAGTAGCTATTGATGACGCCTGGTGTCTGATGATATTTGCTATATCATTGGCAATATCTAAGGCAATATACACCCATGCAGCAGGTAATTACATGCTATTAAAGGTTTTTTTTAATTCTCTTTTAACTATATTCGGAGCTTTTGCATTAGGAGGAGTCACTGCCATTTTGTTAACATATTTTTCTAAATTTATAAGAAACCAGACAGAGCTGCTCATCTTTACCCTTGGATTTGTCCTCTTTTGTGTAGGGATTGCCCAAAAATTAAACTTATCTGTTCTCCTAGCCAATATGTTTTTAGGCGCCATCTTGGTTAATCTCAGTCCCTCGCCTTTTAAATTTTTCCAAAGTTTAGAGACAATTGATCAGCCTCTATTCTTGCTCTTTTTTGTCTTAGCTGGTGCAAATTTAGAAATTGGAATCTTAAGTACTTTAGGTAAAGTAGGTCTTGTTTATATTATATTCCGTATGCTAGGCAAAGTCTTAGGTGCAAACCTGGGAGCACGGATATCTTCTGCACCTGAAAAGATAAGAAAGTATCTTGGCTGGGGATTGCTACCCCAAGGAGGGGTAGGTTTAGGATGTGCCTTGGTAGTCAAAAGTGAGTTTCCTCAAGTTGGAGGAATGATTTTTACTACAATTGTAGCTACTACAGTTATATTTGATTTAACAGGCTCAGTTTGCTCAAAATTTGCTTTAAAGAAGGCTGGCGAGATAACCCTAGAGTCGGCAGATGTAAAACGGGAAGCATCGCTCAACAAAAATCTTTGATTTTATAAGCCTGTTGCTTTATACTCCCTCCTGATGAAGATGACCAGGACAGCCCTTCGACTTCCAGGGGGAAAAATGTTCCCACACCTAAAAGGAAAAGGTGTTACTTCCAGGATATCAAAATTTGCCTTGTCTCTTAGCATATGTTTGGCTGCCCAATCGAATTTTATAAGCCTTTTTTCACAATCTCCCATCTTTGTTATCACCCTCCTTTTTGAATTCTTTGATAATCGTGATTACTATAAAAAAGGCTCAGGGATATAATCATCCTGAGCCTTTTTATTTATTTTACCTAATTTATTTAAATTAAAATCCAGAAAAGTTGTAATTATACGCACTAGACATAAATGGATTACTGTAATTTACAGCAGTATTATATGCTGGCACTGGGGGCATGACTCCCCATAATAGAGGGTTAACTGTGGAGTTATTTCCTCCGATATTAAATTGTTTAGAATAATTAACGCCAAAGGGATCTTGGTAAGAATAGCTATTGTTATATGCAGGAAAACCATAAGCCATTAATGATAAATTAGTCATTAGTTGATTTGAATAAAACAATTTTGTTGGCGGAGTAACACCACCGATTTGACTACTAGTTGATTGGGCAGTAGTTGGAGCGAATTGATTAAATAATGCACCGAATGGATCAGTGTATGAATATGAAGCGGTGAAATTAGGATAATAATTGCCCATCAATAGGTCATATGGGCTTGTATATTGCTTAATGGTTGTTGTTGTTTTAGTAGGACTAGTTGTTTTAGTAATTTCGTAAGCGTCGGAATCTCTAATTTGAGCGGTAACAATTTTGTTTTGGCAAATAAAAAAAGTTACTAACAATACTGATAATATTATTTTATTAGTGATCTTAATCATACCAATGCTCTCCTTAAATAAGTATAGTTTTAGTGGTGGCCTGCTCTTGAACAAATAATTTTATATGGTCGTTACTATCGATAATATTATTAGCCAGAATAAATAAAAAAAGTTTAGGAATAGAATCACCCTGAGCTCCTAATGGGTTAATAATAAGATTTTTAAAGGAAAATGTCTCATACGCTCCTCCTAAAATTTGTAGGTGCAATGCAATGTTTTTTTATATAAAACTTAAAAACGCATTCGTCTAAACACTATTATTTTTTTTCTAAAACATACAATCACCTCCTCTCTAATTGTATTTAATAGTTTCACTTCTTTCTTTTTAGAACATCTTTGTTTCGCTAGACGAGTAACTTTTTTAAATTTTTTAAGCTTACTTCCCTAAATTGCCAAAACTTGCTACGCTCAAACAATGGTAATTTTTAACGGAAAGCTACGCTAAGAAGGGCATCCTTCATTTAAGGCCAAAAGTAGTTTACACTTTTTGAATAACTACGAGATTGCTTCGTTGGCAAGCCTCCTCGCAATGACAGCGAGTTAGTCATTGCGAGGAGAGTAACGGCGAAGCAATCTCAAGTAGAAATGTAAACTGTCAAATGAAGGATGCCTTAAGAAGTTTACAAAAAGCCTCTCTAAAATTACTCAACAAAATGTTCTAATCCCATCTGCTATTACTTTATAATTATTTTTCCTGTACTTAGTTATTTTTTGAAAATCTATAACATTTTTTAGTTCTAACTATAACAGACGTAAAAAAGAAACATTTTCCCCTATTTAAGAATTATTTATATTAGACATCTTTCCCCGATTCTCCCTTTTCTCCAGTTTTTCGTATAATCGTATATTTTTTCATAATTAGAATTATTGTCACCTGTAGAAAAAGAATTGACTTGTTAAGTGAAAATTGTATAATTGGCAGAATGAATTAGGTTGATGATGTCTAATGATAAATATTGATGAATTAGGAATGAAGAAAAAAAAATTGTGGGATGGAAGATTTACTCAAGAGACAGATGAGCTGGTGGAGAGGTTTACAAGCTCGATCTCCTTTGATAAAAGATTATATAAGTATGATATTGAGGGAAGTCTTGCTCATGCAAAAATGCTGGCTAAATGTAAGATAATCAGCCAGGATGATGGAGATAAGATTTCTAAGGGATTACAAGATATTTTAGAGGAGATAGAATCAGGTAGTTTTAATTTTAAGATTGAACTTGAAGATATTCATATGAATATCGAGAGTAGGTTGATTGAGAAAATTGGAGATGTCGGAGGAAGACTTCATACTGCAAGGAGCAGAAACGATCAGGTGGCCTTAGATATTAGATTATATCTGAGGGAGGAGTTAATATCAATAGCTGAACTCATTACGAAGTTTCAAGAGGTATTGTTAAATCAAGCAGCAGATAATTTAGACATTATAATGCCTGGTTATACCCATCTTCAGAGGGCGCAACCAATCTTGTTTTCGCATTATCTCATGGCTTATTATGAAATGCTTAAACGCGATAAGTCCCGTTTTACAGATTGCCTCAAAAGGGTTAATATCATGCCTCTAGGATCAGCCGCTTTAGCTGGGACTTCTTTTCCTGTGGACAGACAATTTGTAGCAGAGCAACTAGGGTTTGATTCTGTAACTGAAAATAGTCTTGATGCTGTGGGAGATCGGGATTTTGTTATTGAGGCGCTCTCTACCTGTTCTATCTTAATGATGCATTTTAGCAGGTTATGTGAGGAATTGATTTTGTGGTCAAGTTCAGAATTTGGGTTTATAGAGTTGTCTGATGATTATTGTACTGGAAGTAGTATTATGCCTCAAAAGAAAAATCCAGATGTCCCCGAGTTAATAAGAGGAAAGACAGGTAGGGTATATGGACATTTAATGGCGATATTAACCACTATGAAATCTTTACCATTGGCCTATAATAAGGATATGCAAGAGGATAAAGAGCCTTTGTTTGATGCTATTGATACTGTTAAGGATTCCCTTATTATTTTAG
>JAZDLJ010000094.1:0-7876 GCA_043802115.1 bacterium
CACCATAAAAAAAAGAATAAGTTATAAGGATTTATTGTTCATCACTATATTATTCCTGCTCACCATCATTTTTTTCCATGAGGTTGTCTTTTTAAAAAAATTCTTTCAGGAAGATTTTTTGGGGCTAAATTATCCATGGAAATCCTTTAGCGCCACAAGTATTAAAAAAGGCCAACTCCCCTTATGGAATCCTTATGAATTTTCTGGCAAACCTTTCTTAGCCGATATACAGACGGCTGTGCTATATCCATTCAATCTTTTATTAACTATATTTGTCTACAAAAATAAACTAGGTGCTTGGGTCTTGGAATATCAAGTTTTGTTTCATTTCTTTCTATTCGGCATATTCATGTACCTTTACGTCCTTGAATTAACAAAGTCACGTTATAGCTCTTTTATTGCTGCACTAGCATGTATGTTTAATGGATTCATGATCCCTCATGCTCATCATGTCAATATTATCCACTCAGGGATATGGATACCTCTAGTATTTCTGTTTTGGGAAAAATTTCTTAAAGAGCATAAGTATATTTATGTTGTCTTATGTGGTATCACTATCTCTCTTTCTATACTAGGAGGACAACCACACGTAACCTTCTTTATTTTGTTTGCTATTTGTTTTTATTTTTTGTTTATCCTTATCGTTGACTTCGAAAAGCTTCTTGCCAAAAAACGTCTAAACACAACCATTCTTTCGTTCCTCCTTGTTTTAGTTATTGGATTTGGATTAGCGGCTGTCCAACTTCTTCCAACCTCTGAATTTTCAAATCTAATTTATAGATATCCAAGTAATACTGGTGGTACGCTTACTTATGAAGAGGCAACGACTAGACGTTCCCTAGACTTCAATAAAATTGGAAGTTTATTAATCCCTAACAATCCAGATTTCCGTAATTATCTTAGTCCACGAGATTATTTATATTTTGGAATATTCCCTTTATTTTTAGCTTTAATTGGTATTTTTGCCTTAAGAAACAAATATACTATCTTTTTTGTCCTATTAGCTTGTACCTCTTTATTGTTGGCCTTTGGAAAAAATGCCCCATTATACCAGCTTATATTTCTTGTTCCAGGTGTAAACAGATTTAGAATCCCTACTCGTTTTATTTATTTATTCCACTTCTCTATGTCTGTGTTAGCAGCATATGGGATAAAATCTTTATTAGAAAAAGGGAAGGCCAAAAAAAATATTAATATCCGATTATTCCTGATGATATTAGGAATATTTAGCTTGCTTCTAATAGGGGGCATCTCACTAGCTTATAAACAAAAAAACTTTTGGTTAACCTTTTATAACTTTAAAGAATATGTAGCCCTTTGCCTTATATATCTTATAAGCGCTATTGTTCTCTTTTATCTCTCTTTAAAAAGATTAAAATTTAATCAATGGATACTTATCCTAATCCCCTTCCTTATCTTTATTGATCTTTATATATTTAATAAGCCTTACACTGGTGACATTCATCCAGAAAAGAGGTTTGCTAAAAATGAGAAGATATTTGATTACATTAAAAACCAAAAAGGTCTTTTTCGATTAGATCCCAGGAGTGGGATACATGATCCTTTTATTATTGAAAATTATAGTGTGTTATACAACATATTTAGCACCTCTGGCTATAATCCAATGATTTTAAAATGGTACCAAAACTCAAATTTTGAAAGTTCCAACGTAGCTCAAATGCTTAATAGTAAATACGTCATTACTAACTCCTTATGGGAAAAGCTTAAGGGCGCTAGATCAGGAACTGAAAGTTATCTAAAAAGTAACGATTATCTGAAATATTTTACTGAGGATTATGATGATTCCAGTTGGCAAGAAACCTCTTTACCAGGTTTTTGGGAGACAAAAGAGAAACCGTTATTTGAACCTTTCTTCACAACGATCCCCTTACCACCCTATTTCCTGACCTCTAACCTAAAATTCACCTATAATGGAGGGACTGATATCTTTATTAATGATTACTTCGTTAAAGATATTACCTGGCCCAAAAAACCTGATGAAAATTTATTATATTACCCAGAGCAGATTACCCCTGGTCAGGAGAGGTTGATTGTTAAGTTTAGGCCATGTCCTAATTATGATGGTTTAGTTTGCCTTCGAGGAAGAATAGAAATCCCTGATTGGCTTAGCAAGCAAAGAACCAGGATAATCTTTGAACAAGGGGTAAATGATCAAGTAGCTTTATTTATTAATGGGAAGCAGGTCATAAACGATCTTAATTCAAAAAATAAAAAAATAGAAATAGAGTTAGAGGAAAAATTATTGTCTAAAAAAAACAATCTGTTTACTATCTTCATATATAATATCCAGGGATTTGGAGGGATTAATGGTCAGATATATTTAGTTGGAGAAGATGGACAAAAGCTAGATTTAAGCAGGGTAAAATGGAGATCAAAAAAATTAGAAGATGGACTTCCTCATAATTTAATTATAGATAATGAGGCCTTGCCTCGAGCTTATTTAGTTTATAAGGCCAATATAGAGAATAATAACAAGCCGCGTGAATTAACATTTGATCCAAAAGAAGTAGTATCTTCAAACAATCCTAATCTCACTCAAAAAGAAGTGGTGCATATAAGTGAATATGGCATTAACAAGATTAATTTAACTACCAATACGATAACAGATGCCTATCTAGTTCTCAGCGAGGTATATTATCCAGGGTGGAGGGCCTTTATAGATGGAAGAGAAGAAGAGGTCTTGAAGGCGAATAATATCTTAAGGGCGGTGAGTCTGCCCAAAGGTAATCATACTGTTATCTTTAAATATGATCCCCTCTCATTTAAGATTGGGTTGTATATATCACTTTCTATCTTGGTTTTAATAGTATCCTACTTAGTAGTATTGCTTATAAAAAGGCAAATATAAATCTAATCTCATTTGATGTGCCCTCGTTTAATGAAAAAAATCAATAAATTAAAGTTACCCCTCTTAATAACATTAGTATTACTAACCATTATTACCCTTTCTCTTGATGTCTCATACAAATATGGCTTAAAGGCATCTTATCTTCAACAAGAAAATGGAGAATTAACTCCTTATAAAGTCCAAATAGAAAAAAATCCTTCCCTGGTTAACACCAATTTTTTTACAAGACCAGATAATTTTAAAAGTGTGACGTGGTCAGGGTATCTAAAAATACCAACCTCAGATTACTATCTATTCTCAATAGCCTCAAACGGACCCACTGCATTATATTTAAACAATAATCTCTGTTATAATTATACAGGCTCGAAAACTGAAAAAAGGGGTGCCAGGGTATATCTTGAAAAAGGCTTTACAAAAATTAAACTTATCTTTAATAACCCATCTGGAAAGGCATTATTAATGCTTTGGTGGTCTTTACCAGAAGATGTCAAAAATGTTATCTTAAAAAAAACTGCTGAATATAAATTAGAAGAAATTCCTTATAGTTACCTTTACCCAGAAAAGCCTTCCCAGGTTGAATATCTCTTCAGGAAAACAGCATCTCTCCTCCTTATAATATTACTAGCAGGTTGGTTTATCTTCTTTGTCTTAATCTCAGATAATAATCCAAAAAAAACAATAATAATCTTGTGCTCTATGGGAATATTAGTACGACTCCTCTATGTCTTCCAGATAAAAGCTATCCCTCACTCTGACATGGCAACCTACGAATCTTTGGCAAGAAATATCCTCCAACTCAAGGCGTATACCTTAAATTGGTGTGGCCCATATTATCTTCCTCCATTCTATCCAATATTCCTGGCATCTATATTTCTACTCTTCAAAAATAGTATCCTGGCAGTACGCTTAACCCAAGCTGTAATTGGAGGGATCACCTGTATCCTGATCTATTTCATTGGAAAGAAAGTAACAGATAAAAAAGTAGCCATCTTTGCTTCACTTATAGCTATTTTTTTTGATGTACTAGTTTTCTATACAGGCCTATTATTGGTAGAAACCCTTATGGGATTTTTTATCTGTCTAATGATCTGGATGCTTTTGAAGATCAAGAAAAGGATAGAGAGGGACAAGGGTAGTTGGTTGTTAAGCCTGTTAACGGGTATTCTTATTGGCATAGCTAGCCTAACAAAGCCTATTATCCTACCCTTTATCCTATTTATCCTCCTCTGGTTATTTATATCAATAGGTATAAAAAAAGTAGTATTTAAAAATTTTACATGGATCGTCTTAGGCTCTATTCTAATTTTACTACCCTGGGTGATTAGAAATTATCGTATTTCTGGCAAGATCCTATTGACCAGCACTAATGGCGGATCAAATTTTTACATGGGGAATAACCCTTTTGATATTGAGGCTCCAAATCTAATGGAAGATGAGGCCATTAAAAGATATGAGACAGGTAGTATTGAGTGGTCAGCCTTTTTATATCAGAAAGGCTGGAGGTTTATTAAAAATAATCCTAAAAAATGGCTAAAATATGCCTATAGAAAATTTAAAAGATTATGGTTTGGCCTTGAGAATCCCTGGCCAATGTTTCCAAATGGTGATTACAAAAGAGAACTCGAATTTATGGGTGGTATTAATATCCCTCTTTTTAACTATAAGTTTATTTTTCCATTTCTACTTTTAGGATTAGTAATCTCTATCCGAACTTGGAGAAAATGGCTTTTATTTTATCTCTTATTGATCCATTATTCATTAATTCATATAATGTATTTTGCCCATGAAAGATTTAGGACACCACTACTACCAATCTTGATCTTATTTGCAGGTCTTGGAATTTGTTCAGTGGTTAGGATTATTATAGGCATTTTTCGGCATCCTTCATTTGTCCGTTTACATTTTTTTAAAAGTGTAAACTACTTTTGGCCTAAATGAAGGATGCCTATTTTTCATACGCTACTTAGGTACACCAAAACTAAATATGTTACTCCTCAACCTAAAAAAAATTCTTAATAACTACCGATTCTTAACAATTACCTTATTCATCTTTATTATCCTCTCAAGGGTTATGTTTATAAGTTCTTCCGCTGATTTTGGTGACAGTGGGGAATACATCGGCCGAGTAAGTATGCATGAATTATTGCCTGCCCTTTCCACTGGGCATGCCCCTTTTCACCCTGGTTATATCTTTATCTCCTTTTATCTAAAGAAACTTCTCAAAAAAATCACTCCCAACCTTCAACCAGCTCTGGCTTGCACCTTGACCTCTGTTATTTTTGGAATAGGTTCACTGTCTGTATTTTTTCTATTAATAAATTTATTATTAAGTCCACAAGAGGCTTTACTCGGTACGTTTATCTTAAGTTTAATCCCTAACTTTTGGATACTTAACGAGGTGGCGTTAACAGATTCAACATATATCTTTTTCTTCTTGCTATCAATATATCTTTTCTATCTTTGGATACAGAGAGAATACCAATCTAAAAAAATTAAGACTAATTTACTTCTCCTCGTCTTCTCCACATTATCTTTTGGATACTCCTTTTTTACCCATACAGTGGTTATCCTTTGGGGGATAACCTTTTTAGGTATAATAATATCCCAACATCTTATTCATAAAATTAAAGGGGGGAGAAAAATCCTCTTTGATCTCATTATGAAAACCCTCTTATTTTTTTCTCTTTCAATGCTGCTATTTTTTTTCTTATATAAAAAGATATTGAATCATGCAGGCTACAGTCTCTTATACCTATTTACAGGAAACCTCAACGATGGAAAACCTACCATAGGCTATAGGATCTTTCATTTACTTATCATAACTAAACAACTAAATTCTATCTTATTTTTTATTTGTATCTTAGGCTTAATAAGTTTATTATTAAAGCGAAATAAACAGTCTGTTTTATTATTACTATGGATATTGCCAGGAAGTATTTTAGTTGCTAACTTTAAATATAGCAACCTAATCGGACGGGTCTTTATTCCAGCCTTTTTTCCTCTGATAATATGTGCAGTTACTCTATTTTTCTCTGACAACAAGGCTGGGTATTCTAGGTATATTAAATTTTTTTTTCTATTTGTAATTATAGTTAATCTTATTATAACCTCTTATGTTTCTGTCTCTAAGTATAAAAATATATCTCCAAATGAGGTCATGAGGGATACTTTAAATTTATCAACTGATAAAAAACTGTACATTTCTCATTGGGATACCCATGCCTGGATATCTGGTAATTGTCTCTACTTAGCTAAAGATAGTCAAGATTCAATAACAAGTAAGGTAAAAGAGTCGCTTGATCAAGACATACCCGTTCACATAGGATCAGAGGCTATATTTTTTCCATTTTGGATATATGATGGACACAATTTTGACATGAGAGGAACTTCGCTAGATTGGGGTTCTTTTATTAGTTTAAATAACAAGGAAGTGATTGAATATGATCCTCAAGAAGGTCGTTTTGGTTATGGTTCATGGCCAATAATTAGACAATTAGCCCAAGATTATCAATTAGACCTAAGCAGGATTGTATCAATAGAGAATAAACAACATATCTATAAGTTATCTAACACCGATGAGAAGAAAGAAATAAGTCTTTATAACAGGGTATTAGCGCACTCTGCACTTTTAGAAAAAGATATCGCTCTTATCGTTGGGAGGGTAACATTTAATAACCAACCAGTGAGGGCTGTCCAAATTGCAGTTTACTCCACTAATTTTTCTTCAAGGATAGCTAAAAACAGGATAAATTCCTATGACCTCGATTTATGGTTATATATGATTCTGACAAAAAAAAGAGACCCTCTTGGATGGACATTTACAGATAAAACAGGTTTTTTTGTCCTTCCAATAGACAAAAAAGAATTGGAGGATATAAAAATCTACACTAGTCCTTCCAGTAATAAATTTAAATTAGAGCCTTATAAACTTTATCTGGATAATTCAGGTCAGGTACAATTCTCAAGGATGATGTTATAAGATAAAAAATATGAGAAAGAATTTCATTAACAATCTGTTCCTAACCATGCGTCCAAAACAATGGACAAAAAATCTCGTAATCTTCGCAGGAATAATCTTTGCCCAAAAACTGTTTACCCAATCTATATTTTTAAAAGTACTTCTAGCCTTTTTTGTCTTTTGCCTTCTTTCAGGGGTTGTTTACATTATCAATGACCTTAAGGACATTGATAATGACCGAAAACATCCTAAAAAAAAGTTTAGACCTCTGGCATCTGGTGATTTAACCCCAAGCCTTGCCTTCATAACCATTATTATCTTAACACCCCTGATTATTACCAGTAGTTATTTTCTCAGTAAGCCCTTCTTCTTAATAGCCTCTATCTATTTTTTATTAATGATCTTTTATACCTTTTACCTAAAAAATATAGTGATCCTGGATGTCCTAACTATTGCCCTGGGCTTTTTATTACGGGCAGTTGCTGGGGTTGTAGTTATCTCAGTAAGCCTATCCCCCTGGTTAGTTATCTGTACCCTTCTTTTAGCCCTATTCCTGGCCTTAAGTAAGAGAAGACATGAATTAGTATTATTAGAAGATAATGCTGTATGTCACCGAAGGATACTTGAAGAGTACTCCCCTAAACTTTTAGACCAAATGATCTCTCTTGTCACTGCTTCCACCGTTATGGCCTATGCCTTATATACCATGTCTCCTGAGACAATAGAAAAATTTCATACAGATAAACTAATTTATACTGTCCCTTTTGTCTTATATGGAATCTTTCGTTACCTATACTTAGTGTATAAAAAAGAACAAGGAGGATATCCTGAAAAAATTTTCTTGACCGATCTCCCAACATTTCTTAATATAGTATTATGGGGTCTAACTGTGGGGATAATTATTTATTTATAGTAGACATCTTTCCAAAATAATCTTGCGGGTGAGAAGACAAAAATCTTTGCTTCGTTCGTTGGAGTAGTCTTTTTGAATTTTCTAAGCTTGCTTCCCTAAATTGCCTAACTCGCTTCGCTCAAACAGAGGCAATTTT
>JAZDLJ010000108.1:0-7898 GCA_043802115.1 bacterium
GAGATTGCTTCGTCGTTACACTCCTCGCAATGACAGAAAAGGTCGTCCAGCTTGTCATTGCGAGGAGGCTAGCCGACAAAGCAATCTCGTATTTATTCAAAAAATGTAAACTATTTTTGGCCTTAAATGAAGGATGCCTAATCTAGTAACTCTGAATTTAATAGCTCGTAAGATTTATATATTTTTAACAAAATATTCCATAGTCTTGTGGGGTATAAAATATATGGATATAATAGCATTTATCAATGGAATAGACAATATGAATTCTAACTGAACAATCTAACCTACCTTAATACTCATTGCTTATTCTTTAAATGTTTTTCTTGAATAGATATCTTTTCAAAATGAATACCATATTCTTTAGGTATTTATTTAGAGGCAAGAGAAAAGAAAAAAAGATTTTGTCTTCTTACCCTGCAAGATTTTTCGAAAAAATATCTAGTAAAAAAAACTTGCTGAGATATCTTTTTTTAGGTATTCTTTAATAGCGATATTATTATTTAAAAAATAACTATTCAAAGAGAAGAAAAGGAGAGGAATATGCCATTAATTAAGCTTCATATACCTAATCAACTGAATGAAGAAAAAAAGGGACAGCTTCTTTCAACGTTGTCAAAAATTGTTGCCGAGGACTCTGGAAAGCCAGAAAAATACGTGATGGCCTTAATTGAAAAAGCGTCAATAATGATGTCTGGGAGGGCAGGCGAATCTGCTTTTGTTGATATCCGAGGAATCGGTGGACTTACAAAAGAGGTTAACCGTAAAATTTCAAAACATATCTCAGAATTACTAAGTAGAGAAATTGGAATTAAACCAGAGAGAATTTATATTACCTTTATTGATATACCTGCTAGTAATTGGGGCTGGAATGGTGAAATTTTTGGCTAATTAAAATTGGAATATTAAAATAACGGAGTGTAATTAATTGAAAAGATCGCTAAAAGTTATCACTGTAGAGGAGGTATTTTCTCATTATAATTCTTTTCCTGTAATTAATACAGAAGAGATCCCTTTGCTTGAAGGATATAATAGGATACTAGCAGAAGATGTTACCTCCACAACTAATATCCCTGATTTTGATAGATCTATAGTTGATGGATATGCCGTCTTAGCTAAAGATACCGATAACGCCTCAGAGACTAATCCTCTCTATTTTGAACTCATTGGTGAGGTTTTAATGGGCGAAAAAACAGATATATCTCTGGGCAATGGTTTAACCGCAAGAGTTGCGACAGGTGGTATGTTACCAATTAATGCAGATGCTGTAGTAATGACTGAATATACCCAAGATATTGGCAACGGCAAGATTGAGATAAATCGACCAATATCAAAATTGGAAAATGTAATTTTGATGGGTGAAGATATAAAAAATGGGGAGACAATACTTAAAAAGGGACATTGTTTAAGACCTCCTGATCTTGGTGCTTTAGCAGCTATTGGTTGCAGTAAATTAACTGTCTTTAAAAAACTAAGAGTTGCGCTTATTTCAACTGGTGATGAGGTTATAGATGTTGATCAACTTCCAGCTCCTGGTCAGGTGAGAGATATTAATCATTACACAATTGATGCCTCTTTAAAAAAAATAGGAGCCATCCCATTATTTATAGGTATAATTAAAGATTGCTTGGGTGATCTTTGTGAGGCGGTTGAAAAGGCTATTGAACAAGCAGATCTTGTGATTATCTCAGGGAGTAGTTCTGTGGGAACGAGGGATTATGTGATAGATGTTATAAATTCTTTCCCTAATCACAAAATCTTGGTCCATGGAATATCCGTTAGGCCTGGCAAGCCGACTATAATAGGAGATATCAATGGGAAACCTATAATTGGACTGCCTGGTCATCCAGCCTCGACTATGGTTATCTTTAATATCTTTCTAATTCCTTTAATTCGAAAGATAAGTGGTTATAAGACTTCACCAATAGATGATATTTTTTACAAGGCAATCCTTACCAGGAGTATTTCAGCTTTCCCTGGAAGGACTGAATATATTAGGGTAAAGATAGAGCAAAGGGAAGGACGGTTATATGCTGAGCCTATTCTAGGAAAATCGGGCTTAATCTCTACCTTGGTTAAGGCTCAAGGATTGCTTAAGATTGATATGGATACTGAAGGGATTGAGAAGGGAAATATCGTAGATGTAATTCCTTTTCCCCTTTGATTTCTATGAATATATTTGAGCTAAAGAACTTTTAAGACCTTTGAAAATATTTATGGATTTTGATAAAAAAATGTGGTAAGGTAATTTTTAAATTAGTGATATTGTCAGTATTAGTTCCTCTACAATAAGTTATTAGCTTTAAATAAAAAAAAATTTTAATTTTCAGGTAATTCTTTTCTAATATAATGCGCTTTTCTATTTGTTTCTCTTTTTTATTTTCACTATTCTATTTATCCCTATCATTATAGCTATAGTACTCCAAGTTAGGTTTTTCTAAAATAATACAGGTTAATTTTGTAACTAACTATTTAGGCACAGAGTGGCAAAGGCACAGAGATTTTTAAATAACCTATTATTTTACTTTGTTTTTTCCTCTGTGTTCTCGGTGTCCGTGAGTTAACTTTAAATTACTTCCAAAGGGCAGAAAGTAAAAAGCTACTTTTTGTTCCTTAGAAGTAAGGAAGGAGGAGATGCTTATGCCATTAACCAGGCGAAGGTTTTTGCAACTCTGTGCGGGTTCTACAGCTGCCTTAGGGTTTTCAGGAACCTTTATCCCCAAACTTGTTGAGGCTTTAACTAAAGCTAAAGACACGTTACCAGTAATTTGGATAGGAGGGCAGACTTGTACTGGATGTTCTGTGTCACTTTTAAATACTGTTCATCCTAGTATTGCAGAGGTACTTACGGAGATCATCAGTCTCCAATTTCATGCTGCTGTAATGGCTTCATCAGGTGATTTAGCCTTATCTATGCTAGATCAAGCCAAGGATAAATTAAATGGAAAATATGTTTTAGCTGTAGGAGGTTCTATCCCTACTAATGATGATGGACTTTACTGCACCATTGGAGAAAAAGAAGGACATCCTGTTACTGTCGAACACTGGGTTCGAAAATTGGGCAGTTCTGCAACAGCAGTCCTGGCAATTGGGACGTGTGCCTCTTTTGGAGGTATCCCTGCTGCCCCTCCAAATCCAACTGGGGCCAAATCTGTTTCAGAGATACTCCCAGGAAAGACTATAATTAATATTCCAGGCTGTCCACCTCACCCTGATTGGATGGTTGGGACAATTGCTCATGTGGTTTTATATGGATTACCAAGTTTAGATGCTTATAAAAGGCCAACCATGTTTTTTGGCTCAAATCGGGTCATTCATGATAATTGTGAGCGAAGGGCTTATTTTGATGAAGGGAAATTTGCCAGGGATTTAAGTGAAGAGTATTGTCTTTATGAATTGGGGTGTAAAGGGCCTGTTACAAATTCTGATTGTTCGATTAGAAGTTGGAACAATGGGGTAAATTGGTGTGTTCAGGCAGGTGCACCTTGTATTGGCTGTTGTAGCCCTGATTTTCCAGGACAAAAGACAGCAGGTTTTTACAACAAATTACCTGAGATTAAACTCCCTGGCGTAAAAAGCAGTGCCAATCAAATTGGAGCAGTAGCTGCTGGGGCTGCAGCAGGAGCTATAGCGCTTCATGGATTAGGTAGAGTACTTACGCAAAACAATAGAAAGGAGGGAGATGAATAATGGGACAAAAATTTATTATAGATCCTGTAACTAGAATTGAGGGCCATCTCAAGATAGAGTGTGAAATGGATGGAGGAAGGATTACAAATGCTAAGTGCTGCAGTGAAATGTTCAGGGGGTGGGAGATTATTTTGCAGGAGAGGAGTCCTCTTGATGCTCCTCATATATGTTCTCGTATCTGTGGCGTTTGTCCTACAGCCCATACTCAGGCTGCATGTCATAATTTAGATAATGCCTTTGGTATCAATGCCCCAGAAAACGGAAGATTGATCAGAAATCTTATCTTAGGAAGTAATTATCTCCAATCCCACATCCTTCATTTTTATCATTTAGCTGCCTTGGATTATGTTGATATTACAGCTATCCTTAATTATCAGGGAAGAGATTCGGGTTTGATCAAGGTAAAAAACTGGGCTGAAAAGGAGCTTAAAAATAATAAAATAGGTGGGGTATCACCCTTCCTCCCACGTTATGAAGGAAAGGATTTTTATATCTCCGATCAGGATTTGAACATTGCTGCCATATCTCATTATATCCAAGCCTTGGATATGAGGAAAAAAGCCCAGGAGGCCTTGGCCATCTGGGGTGGAAAAATGCCCCATGTTATGACCAATGTACCAGGGGGAGTAACTGAAAAACCAACAGCAGATAAAGTTGCCTCTTTTATCTGGAGGATGAGAGAACTTCAAGGATTTATTGAAAATGTCTATATTCCTGATGTCCTGGCTGTTGCGAGCGCCTATTCACAATATTTCACCATTGGAAAAGGCTCGGGTAATTTACTCTCTTATGGTGTCTTCTGGGAAGATTTAAAAGGTAACAATAAATTGTTTTCGCCAGGGGTTTATGTTGATGGAAAGCCTGATCAGCTTGCTCCAAATAAGATAAAAGAATATGTTAAATATTCAAAATATGCAGATCAATGTGGAAATAAACATCCTTCAGATGGTTTAACTGTTCCAACCCCTCAGAAAGCCGAGGCTTACACCTGGAGTAAAACTCCTCGCTATGATGAGAAGGTAGTTGAGGTTGGTCCTTTGGCAAGAATGGCTGTAACTCACCTCTTAGGAAAGAATCAGCAGGTGTCTGATTTAGTTAATTCAACCTTACAAAAATTTAATGCCCCTGTTACTGCCCTCTTCTCAGTGCTGGGCAGACATGCTGCGAGGGCATTGGAGGCGAAAGTCGTTGTGGATAGATGTATTGAATGGGCCATGATGCTTCAGCCTGGCCAACCAGTGTATACCCATTATGACATCCCAAATTCTGCAACAGGGATGGGATTGACTGAGGCCCCAAGAGGTGCATTGGGGCATTGGATTACAATTGAGAATAAGGTGATAAAAAATTATCAATGTGTCGTCCCAACGACCTGGAATGTCTCTCCTCTTGATGATAGAGGAGAACATGGCCCTGTTGAACAAGCCTTAATCGGGACGCCGATTTCTGATGTAAATAATCCTATTGAGGCAGTGAGGGTGGTGAGATCATTTGATCCCTGTATAGCCTGCACAGTTCATCTTATTACACCAGATGAAAAAATTAGGAAGTTTAAGATTAATTAGTTTATCATTCTGAATTCATCATTAATTTAAAAGGAGTATGGAATATGGCTAAAGCTGAAAGGGTATTTTATCATACTATTACTGCCAGGATTTGTCATTTTATAGCATTAGTTTCTATGATCTTCCTTATTTTGACTGGTTTCAACATCTATGCTCCAACAAAATTTAATTTATTTGGAAATTTGAATAATGCCCGTTTAGTTCATTTTATATTTATGTACCTTATTAGTTTTGCCTTTCTCTTTAGGTTTCTTCATTCAATATTTATTACAGGCGATATAAAAGAACTTTATTTTGGTCCAAAACAAGCCTTTCAACTGATTGGGTTAATCAAGTATTATGCCTGTGGTATTTTTTTTGGTTGGGAAAAACCGAAGTATGGCAAATATAACCCAGGGCAGAGATTACTTTATGGATTACTTTATCCTCTTGGTCTAGTTTTTATGGCCTGGACTGGATTTGTCCTTTACTGGCCAGATAAATTTGTCGGAAGCATCCAATTGGTTGGTGGTTTACAGGGTATTAAATTACTCCATTTTATTGGCTGCTGGATTCTAACTATACTTACTATTGGGCATGCCTACTTTGGAACTTGTGGAGCAACTCCTACAGATGCTTATAAGAGTTTGATAACTGGTTATCAGTTGAAACACTAGGCCTAAAAATAATAGACATACTACTCCAACTTAGATTTTTCCAAGTGATTGTGTTAGTTCAAACCAGCCTGTTAAGGTACAAAGGCACAAAGTTTTCTAAGCTTTTTTGTGCCTTTGTGCCTTTGTGCCTTTGTTCCTTTGTTCCTTTGTGCCTTAACAGGTAGTTACAAAATTAACCTGTATTATTTTAGAAAAACCTAAGTTGGAGTTGTATATCTTTCCAAAATAATCTTTAATGGCCTCTCACTTAGGTTGAAAGTTTTTTGATGAATAGTAATAAAAAGAAAATCTTAATCCTGGGAGTAGGCAATTACCTCCTGAAAGATGAGGGGGTTGGAGTACATATAGCTAAGCAACTTATGACTATGAAACTCCCTTCCTGTGTTGAAGTTATGGATGGAGGGACTATAGCCTATGATTTATTACCTTTTATTGAAGGTAAAGATAAGCTGATCGTTTTAGATGCAATCAAGGCTAATGATAAGCCTGGAAGTCTCTATAGGTTTAGCCCACATGACATTAACCTTTTATCTTCTAAAAAAATATCTTTACATCAGGTAGAACTTTTAGATATCCTTAATATTGCAGAAATAACAGCTCATCTCCCAGAGACAATAATTTTTGGGGTTGAACCTAAAGAAATTAATTTTAGCCTTGAGCTTTCTTCTGAGGTAAAGGAGGTAATACCCAAGGTCATAGAGTTGGTCTTACAGGAAGTACAATGCACGAATTATCCATAATGCAAAGTATCTTTGAGATTATCAATACCCAAGCCAGTCTCCATAACTTTAAAAAAATAAATAAGATTAAACTAAAGATCGGAGAAATTGCTGGCGTGCTTCCTGATTCTCTCCTTTTTAGTTTCGAAATACTCTCTAAAGGTACCATAACTGAAGGGGCAAATCTTGAGATAGAAGAGATTGCCTTGACAGGGAGATGTGAAGAATGTAAGTCTGAATTTAGGATTGAAGATTATTGCTATCAATGCCCAAGGTGCAAATCATTTAAGATAACAGAACTTACAGGCAGCGAATTACTTATTGATTCACTGGAGATCGATTAATGAAACTAACTATAGATTCACCTATCCTCAAGGCTAATTCTGATTCAGCCATTGAAACAAGAAAATTATTATCAGAAAAAAAGATATTTGCCTTAAATCTCTTAAGTTCTCCTGGGGCTGGGAAGACCACCATTCTTGAAAGAACACTTATAATCTTACGAGATAAGATAAAAATAGCTGTGATTGAAGGTGACCTCCAGACCTCAAGGGATGCTGAGCGGATAGAAAAAATTGGTATACCTGCTATTCAAATTAATACTGATGGTGGTTGCCATTTAAATGCTAGTATGATCCAGTGCGCGCTTAAAAAATTAGATATCTCTGAACTAGAGGTATTATTTATTGAAAATGTCGGCAATCTGGTCTGTCCGGCAGCCTATGACTTGGGAGAGCATAAAAAAGTAACAGTCCTTAGTATCCCAGAAGGAGATGACAAGCCAGTTAAATATCCAACTATCTTTATTCGATCTCAAGTGGTTATTATCAATAAAATAGATCTTCTACCCTTTACAGATTTTAATCTTAAGCAAGTTAAAGAAGACCTTTATCGTCTCAATCCCAATTTAACTATCTTTGAGTTATCCTGTAAAACTGGAGAAGGGCTTAACCAATGGACTGACTGGTTATGCTTGCAACGGCTCTAAATTAGCTTTTTTATTTTAGAGCAGTTGCAAGCATAATTTGTAAATATTCAGTAAATTTTTTTTAAAAAATATATTTTCACCACAAAGAACACAAAGAATTTCGACCTGTACGATTAGATTAAATTTTTTTTTGGTCAGTAGGGATTATCTGAAAATAGCCTAGCAATTTATTGCTGGGTATAGAAAAAATAATAAATTAGCGTCCTTCGGACGGACTTTTATTTTTAACCCACCCCTAACCCCTCCAAGGAGGGGAATAAAGGTGATATCCAAAAAATTCCCC
>JAZDLJ010000110.1:0-4124 GCA_043802115.1 bacterium
GAGATTGCTTCGTCGTTACACTCCTCGCAATGACAGAAAAGGTCGTCCAGCTTGTCATTGCGAGGAGGCTAGCCGACAAAGCAATCTCGTATTTATTCAAAAAATGTAAACTATTTTTGGCCTTAAATGAAGGATGCCTAAAAAGGGAGGTAATAAATAATGGCTAACCTTGATGTTAATATTATTAACCCATTTATTGAATCAACAGATAATCTTTTCAGTGTCATGATGAATATGTCTGTAACAAGAGGAATACCCTTTATTCGGGAAGATACAAAAAATTCATTTTATTATATATCTGGTATTATTGGACTGGCTGGTGATGCCTCAGGATGTGTAGTTGTAAGTTTTCCTTTAAATGTAGCTCTCCGAGTTGTTTCGAAATTTGTTGGAGAAGACGCTAAAGAAATGAATGAGGAAGTTAAAGACGCTATTGGCGAAGTGGTAAATATTATTGCTGGCGGCGCTAAAAAAGGATTAGCTGAAAAAGGTTATGTCTTTAAGTTATCAATTCCAACTGTGGTTACAGGTAACGATCATGAAATTAGTCGGAGTAGCGATATCCCTTGTATAGTTATTCCATTTGATACAACAGTTGGAAGATTTGTAGTAGAGGTCTCATTAAAAAAGAATTAGAAAAAAAATTTGATACAACAGTTTGAAGATTTGTATAGGATGATTTCTAGTTTACATAATATATCTTATCGGAAGTTATATTTTTAGACAAAAAAAGGTATCCAATTCAGTTATTATTTCTTCATTCTTGTGCTTCTCCCTCTTTTTGCTTTTTATATTCAATATTTTCTTTCATCTGTTCCTCTCGATGTCCCTGATTTTCAAGCTGCTGTTCTTCTCTATGTTCTTTATTTTCTTCATGTTGTTCTTTTCTATACGCTTTATTTTCTTCATGTTGCTGAACTTTATGCTCTCTAATCTTCTCTTTTTCTTCAGATGTGACCTTACCATCCTCTAAAACCTCATTTCTTAACGCTTTATTTTCTTGTTTCTGCTCTTGTTTATGCTCTCTATTTTCTTCCCTTCGTTTCTGCCGATGTTCTATGTTTTCCTGATGTTGCTCTTTACGAAAATCTACATTTTCTTGTCGTTGTTGTTGTCGATGTTCAATATTTTCTTTTTTCTGTTGTTTTTTTAATTTTTTTTCAGAGGACTCACTTACATTAATTAACATAATACAAAAAAAAGTTATAAGACTGACATAAAGAATCGAAATCCTTTTTGAATTTTTCATTTTTTTCTCTCCTATTTAAGTTCTCAACAGTAAAAAGTACCAAAATATGTATCAACCTAGATTCAAAATTTAACCAGTGGCATTTTCTCTCCCTCCTTTCTTTTTTTAATTAGCGTTAGTAGGTTAATTATTTTTTGGAAAAATAATTTTTTCTGCTTTATCTTTCTGATTCGGAAACAAATCTGAAGGAACCTTTAAACCTCCAAATATTTTAAAGATCATATACCTTGCACAGTCAGAATTATCTCCTTTACAATAATCCTCTTTATATATTTCAGAAGTAACAGGACGATTGGCCATCTTGTCATTGAAAAAGGGACATGTTGCTAAACATTCACACTCTGCCATTTTGACGCTCCTTCTTAATTATATAATTATTAATGTATTTATAGTTACATTATTACCCTATTCATTACCCCTTTCAATAGTTATTACCCTATTCTTTTCCATCTAGCAGATTGCCCTTTACTCAGACAAACAATCTTCTTTTCTCTCTAAACCTGTTTAAATATCCTTTTTATCATACCTAATCCATCGTTAATTTAGCCAACTTAACTCCCTGAGTCCTCTTAACTCATTATATTTATCCAAATTTTTTTTAACGTAATTTAGAGTAGACGGGATATACTGGAGGTACCTGTCATTTTTTTTGACTACAACTTGGTAGGCAAAAGTCCCCACTGCCTTCAGATTCCTCTGTATACTTATATAATCAAATATCCTTCTAAAATAAGCCCTATCAATTCCTTTTCCCTCTAATTCTTCCTTTTTGGTTATGTAGTATTCAATCAAATCATCAACAAGCTTCTCTTCTAACACAACATAGGAATCTCTAAGTAAGGACGCAAGATCATATTGACATAATCCCATCCGCGCATCCTGAAAATCTATCATCCATAACTGATCGTTAAAAACCATTAAATTACGGCTGTGATAATCTCGATGAGTAAGATACTTTGGTTCATTATCTAATGTCTGGGATATTTCTAAAAAAAGTTTTTCAACAGCATGTCGGTTAACTGAATTTAATTTAATATTTTTTAATCTTTCAACATAATGCTCCATAAAAAAAAGGAGCTCCCACATAAACTTTTCGACATCAAAAAACAGATGACTAGCTACACAATCAGGATTTAAATCTCTTGTCCCTCTTATTTGGAGCTTTAATAAATCATTAATCGCTTGTTTATAAAAGGTGTAATAAAATTTACTTCCCCTACCCTTTACCTTTTTTTCAAGGGTTAAATCACCCAGGTCTTGTAAAAAGATAAAACCAGGTTTTTGATCATAATAATAAAGAGAAGGAATGTTTAATTCACATCTTTTTAAATAAAAAAGTATCTCAATAAAAGAAGGGTTTGCTTCGAAATTATTGCCATTAAGCTTCATTAAGATTAAAGAAGAAATATTGGATGGAGTATTATTAAAATTAGAATAAAGTTTTAAACGAAAGTACTCTCTATCTGAGGCATCGCCTTTAAGTTTTAAGATATCTATATCTTCTATCTGAATGCCCAATTTTTGACGAATTGTCTCTATCAAATACACCTTATCTATATCTTTTCTCAACTTTTCATCCTCTACTCTTCTTGTCTTCTCAACTTCTTATCTTCTATCTTTTCGTCTTCTCTTCTGATATTTACGGACAGCCCGATTATGTTCTTCAAGGGTAGTAGAGAATTGGTGAGTTCCATCATTTTTGGAGACAAAATATAGATAATCAACATCTGCTGGATAAAGTGCAGCCTTTATCGAATCTCTGCCTGGATTAGCAATAGGTCCAACAGGTAGTCCGTTTTTACGATAGGTGTTATATGGAGTATAGGTCTTTAAATGTTTTTTGGTTAGGTTCCCATCAAAAAATTTAAGACCATAGATTACTGTGGGATCACATTGTAACCGCATCTTTTTTTTTAGTCTATTATGGTAAACTGCCGAGATAAGCTCTCGTTCATTTTTATTTCCTGTTTCTTTTTCAATTATCGAAGCCAAAATTATTACTTCATGAATAGTAAGACTAAGTTCTTTAGCCCTTTCTTTAAAAGAAGGATTCATAATAGAATTAAATCTGGTTGTCATTTTACTAATAATTTTATTAGGTGAAATTAATTTAGGAAAATTATAAGTATCGGGAAATAAATAGCCTTCAAGACTTTTAGCTTTTACATTCTGTTTTTGAACAAACTCTTTATCTAAGGCTAAATGGATAAATTCTTCTTTTTTTACCAATCCTTCTTTATCAAACAGATCAGCAATCTGATAGATATTAAAACCTTCAGGGATGGTAATTATGTGACTAATCGGTTTTCCTGCTAAGATAACATCTAAGACCTCTACAAGATTCATATTGGTCCTAAATTCATATTCACCAGCCTTTAATCTATTAGTTACTTTTTTAAATTTTACTAGCCAAACGAAATAGCTCCTGTTTCTAATTATCAAATTTTCTTCTAATACCTGTCCAATCTCGCTAATCTTCATTCCTAGCTTGATTTCTATGATCTTTTTTTCAGGATTTTTAGATGGAGGTGAATATAAGGCTATATATAAATAACTAGCAGTAGATGCTACAATAATGATAGATAGGATAAGACCAAAAAGGAGAAGTTTGATTGTTGATCTATTAGGAGTACTATTATTTGAATTTAGGGTATCAGTCATAACTTTAGCCTCATAACTTCCCCCTTTAAATAAAAATTAAATAGTTTCTTGCTAAAATTTTTATAAAGATAATAGGTATCTTCTTCAAACTTCAAGGGAAAAGATAAAAACTAATATTTTTTTGACACGGATTAACACGGATTTACACAGATTAAATTTTTGATTAACTACGAGATCGTTTAATTTTTAATGTTTTTAAATCCGTGTTAATCTG
>JAZDLJ010000117.1:0-5635 GCA_043802115.1 bacterium
ACCCTGGGCTAGTATGAGAAGCTCCTTCGGAGCAGCATATGAGATGCCCCTTCGGGGCAAAAAGGGGAAAAACATAAATATACTGTTACAATAACAACCTGAAACACAATTAAGAGCCAAATTTAATTGGAAAGATGTCTAATCAAGATTCGGGGAAAAAAAAATGCCCGATTCAGAAAAATGGGTGTGTATTTTTGCCGATATGGAAAAAGGTCAATATCGCTATCTCTGATATTTATGATAATGTCACCTTTAAAGATTTACTAGAATCAGGAGAAGCGTTATAGTCCTCCAATTTTGGTTTTTCCAAGTGATTGTGTTAGTTAAAAAATGAAAATTCCTTAGAGGAGGTAAAATATGTCTTTTGAGGTTAAAAAAGACGATTTGGTAGGAAATCGATACCTTATTCAGCAAAAATTGGGTGAGGGGGGAATGGCTATTGTCTATAAGGCGCATGATCAAAAAAAATCCATAGATGTTGCCATCAAATTTTTAAAATCTACAATTACTTCCTCATATATTGAAGATGTGATCAGGTTTAAAAAGGAAGTGGAGGTTGTTAGTAAGTTTGATCACCCCCATATTATAAGATTTTATGGAAGTGGAGAATTTCAGAATGTCCCTTATCTGATAACCGAACTTTTAGAGGGCAGGAGCCTGGCAGATCTGTTAGAAGAAGGCAGAAAATTTAATATAGATGAGGTGGTTGAAATCATCAGACAGGTAGTTGATGCCTTAAGTTATGTTCATAGTCGGGACATCATTCATAAGGATATAAAACCAGGAAATATATTAATAGTTAGAGATCAGGAAAGAGATATACATAGATTTTCGATTAAACTCCTGGATTTTGGTCTGGCCCAGATGCTTGATCTAACAAAGATCAAAAAAAAAGAAAAAGAGATAGCCGGGACATTTGGCTATATGTCTCCCGAGGCTACAGGGATAATTCAAAAGCCGATAGATGAACGTAGTGACCTTTATTCAGTAGGTGTAGTATTTTATAATCTAGTGACTGGCAGGCGTCCTTATGAATCATTAACTGTTGCCAAATTACTTCATGAAATGGTAGCAACCAAGGCGATCCCTGTAAGAAAAATAAATCCATCCGTACCCTTAGTAATTGAAGGGATGATAAATAAATTATTGGATAAGGAACAGGAGGGGAGATATCAGAGCGCCAAGGGGTTTCTATATGATATAGAAAGATATCTTGGGGGTGAGTATGAGTTTGGTATAGGCGAGCGTGATCAAAAAATAAAGCTAATCTATCAGACCAGACTCATCGGGAGAGAAGAGGAATTCACTCAAATAAAGACCTTAATTAATAAAGCTATGACTAACGAAGGCTCTATTTGTTTGATAGGTGGAGAACCTGGGGTGGGGAAGACTCGTCTGGTAAAGGCTGTTAAGGAATATGTCTATCAGCAGGGTTATGAGACAGGTGGTGTTTTTATTGAAGGCCGATGTGTTTCTCAGGAGAATAAGATTCCATATCAACCCTTTAAGAATGCCCTTGATGAATACATAAAAAAGGTCAAAAATTTTAAAGAGCCTGCTCAAGAAAGAGAGATATGTAGGCTTAGAGAGTTAGCCGGTGAGTTAGGCGCGATCCTGATCAAATTTAATCCCAATATGAAGGAGTTATTAGGAGAGGTACCTGAGCTGGTAGCCTTAGATACAAATACAGAGAAAGAAGAGATAAGATTTATTATAACCATTGCGAATTTTATCTGTAATTTGGCAGGAGAGACCTCCTTGGCAATAATATTTCTGGATGATCTTCAATGGGCTGATGAAGGTAGTCTGCGGTTATTGGAACAGATAGCCGGGAGTATAAAAAATTTTAATCTCTTAATCCTTGGAACATATCGAGATAATGAGATAGATGAGAGGCATAGCTTATTTAGGATCAAGAAAGAAGCTGTGGAGAAGGAATATGGCCTGTTAGACATAAAGGTAAAACCACTAACTCAGGAAAAAACAAATAAAATGGTAGCTGGTATCTTGGGAGAAAGGGAAGAATTGGTTAATCCCCTTAGTAGATATCTAGTTGAAAAATCAGGAGGTAACCCATTTTTTTCCATTATCCTTTTAAGAGAATTAGTGGAACAAAAGATTATTGTGTGGGAGGAAGGGATCTGGCGTATAAATTGGGAGAAGATTGATAATTTAAGAATCCCTGAGAATATAATTGAGATGGTTCTTTTGAGGTTAAAGGCTATTCCCCCTGACCTGGATAACTTACTCCAAATAGGGGCAATTATAGGTAAGGAATTTGAGCTTGATCTTCTATATGATCTTATTGAAGAAGATAAGGAAGTCATTGTAGACAATATAGATACGGCAATAGATATGCAGTTATTAGAGTATTCAACTATTGAAAGGGATAAGGTCTTGTTTGTGCATGATCGCATAAAGGAGGCCTTTTTTACGAAACTTGGAGAGAGAGAACAAAGGGACTACCATATAAAGATTGGGAGTTTGTTAGAGAGGAGATACAAGGGAAGAGAAAAAGAGATTATCTTTGAATTAGCCCATCATTATATTGAGGGAGGCAATAAGGACAAGGGACTTGAATACGCCTTTATAGCAGCAGAAAAAGCAAAGGCAGATTATGCCAATAAAGAGGCAATACGATACTATAATTATGTTAAAGAGATATTGGATGAGAGGAAAGATAAATCAGCAAGGTATCTAACCCTCTTAGAAAACCTGGGAGAGGTATATAGATTAATCGGATCCTTTGATGAATCAATAGAAATCTTTAAAGAGTGTACATCCCTTATTGATTCTCAGGATAGCTTTCATAAGGCACAAGTATTATCTAAACTGGGAGATACCTTATGGGCTAAAGGAGAAGTTGTGAATGGACAGGATGTCCTGGAACAGGCGCTAAACGTGCTTAAAATAGATTTTTTTAAAGGTAAACCAGGTCTGATTTTTGGGATAATAAAGGAGTTCTCTAAACAACTTTTACATGGTTGGTTCCCTGATATTTTTGTAAGTGAAAAATATAGGGGGACTCTACAAGACTTAACCATTGTAAAACTCCTTGATAAACTTGCCCATACTTTTTATTTTTCTAACGAAGGTAAGGCCTTCTATCTTGCTATAAGGTCTTTAAATCTCTCTGAAAAAATAGGACAGTGTTCAGAGCTAAGTTATAGTTATACTTGTAGTATGGCAATCTGGATTACTCTCCCCTGGTTTAAACGTGCTTCTCGAGATATATATAAAAGTTTAAAGATTGCTCAGGATTTAGGGGACAGAGGAAGAGAAGGAAGTGTTTATGCATACCTTGTCTGGTATTCATATATTATAAATAGACCAGAACAAGGGATTGAATATGCTGAGAAGGCTATTGATTTGTTAAAAGGGATAGGAGAATATTGGGAGTTGGGTGTAGCTTATGCCATGAAGTTCCTTAACAACTGGATAACAGGGAGGTTAAAGGAGGGGGTAAGAGAGGCGGAAGACTTTATCAGTATCGCCAAAAAGACAGGGGCATTACAATCCTTAGGGTGGGCATTATATGTTAAAGGACATACACTCTCTTTGATAGGAGAGATCGATGAAGCAGTAATAAGAGATATCAGAGAGAGTAGTAGATTAGTGGAAATGATAGGAGATAAAGCAACTTTAATGGCCTCTTTATCCGCTCTGGCAATGGCTTATTCAAGAAAAGGAGATTATTCAGGGGCGGTTGAGACAGCTAAAGAGGTAAAGAAGGTCTTAATAGCATCTCCTGTCAGAGTGGTTTGGGAGCTTACCCGTTTTCCTATCTGTGCTCAAGTTTACCTTGATACTATTATAAACAATCCAGGACTATCCAGGGAGAAACGGGATGAATATCTCAAAGAGGCGGGATGGTTTTGTAAAAAATCCCTTTCATGGGGGAGGAAATTTAATTATTGTCTTGGTTGGGCCTACCAGGTCAATGGTACTTATAACCTGCTTATTGGCAAAAAGAAAAAAGCAATTAAAACCTGGGAGAGAGGGATAAAATTTCTTCGTGATTATACTAAGGATAGATATCGTTTAGGTTATATCCTTACGGAAGAAGCCTTTTTCCTTATTAAAGACGAAGATTTTCATAACAGGGAAAAGGCGCAAAGCTACCTTCATGAAGCCAAAGAGATTTTTAAAGAGATTGGCGCAAAGCTGGATTATAAAAGGGTTCTCAAATTATTGGGAGAGAAGGATGAAGATGCAAAGCCAAATCAAACTAGCACAACAACCATGCAGGCAAGACTGACTTCTGACCGGGGTATGGACACAGTTTTGACTACCAGTCGATACCTCTCCTCCATTCTTGACCTGGATGAGCTTTTAGAGAAAATTGTGGATAAGGTAATAGAAGTGACCGGAGCTGACCGGGGAATATTAATGCTTTATCCTGAAGAAGAAGGAGGGGAACTGGAGATAAAGGTGATAAAAAATCTGGAGAAGGATGAGATGGAAAAAGAAGGCTTCACGATTAGTCAGAGTATTATAAGAGAGGTGGAAATGACAAAGAAGGCCATAATAATAGAAGATGCCATAGCTAATAATGAATTTAAGGAGCAGGCAAGTGTAGTAAGATATGGATTAAGGTCAGTGCTTTGTATCCCTATCGAATCCCGGGGAAAATTGACAGGGATAATCTATCTTGAGAATCGGCTGGTAGGAGGGCTATTTAAGCAGAGTGATTTATTGATATTAGAATTAATCTCTGGTCAGGCAGGGGTTTCTATAGAGAATGCCCGTTTATATAAACAGGCAATAATCGATGGGCTTACTGGTATCTATAATCGAATGTTCTTTGATAATTATTTTTTGAAGAATGTAGAACAGGCTAAGCGCTACAAGAAGGATTTGAGTCTGATGCTTATAGATGTGGATAATTTCAAGAGTTTTAATGATAGCTATAGTCATCAGGCAGGGGATATGGTTTTAAAGAGTATATCTGGTGAGATAATAAAAAGGATACGTAAGAGTGATGTGGCTGCCCGTTATGGTGGGGATGAATTTGTGATAATCCTTCCTGAGACAGGGAAAGAAGGGGCCAGAATAGTGGGGGAATCAATAAATAAGGCAGTAAGAGAACACAGGCTTTTGTATGAAAGCAGTGAAGGCAGGGCAGAGTTGGATGTAACAGTTAGTATTGGAATCGCAGAGCTGGGAGAAGGAGAAGATAGGTTTAAGCTCTTGGAGAATGCGGACAAGGCATTGTATAAGGTAAAAGAATTAGGCAGAGATCGTGTAGTTGTATGGAAGGAATAATGGCAAGCCTTATCCCTAACCTAAGCATTTGGAAAAACCAAAGTTGGAATAGTATATCTTTCTACCTTGACATAAGTCTACAATCCGAATTATCATAGTTCAGTATACTACTCCAAGTTAGGTTTTTCCAAGTGATTATGTTAGTTAAAACTAGTATGTTAAGGCACTGAGGCACAGAGGAAAAACAAAAAAACCTTAAAAACTTTCGACCTGTACAATTAGAATTTTAGTATAAACATTGTTGGATTGAGTCTTATGAAATCCAACCAAGGAGGTGTAAATAAATAATTCAGACGAATGCCTTGTTAATTCCCTGAAAGGAAATTTCATATTCTGCCCCGAAGGGGCGTTTCATACTAGCCCAGGGTGA
>JAZDLJ010000120.1:0-6563 GCA_043802115.1 bacterium
TGTTGATGTGCCTCCAAAATTTGCTTCACTCGTAGAGTAGTCTTTTTGAATTTTCTAAGCTTGCTTCCCTAAATTGCCTAACTCGCTTCGCTCAAACAGAGGCAATTTTACGGGAAGCTGTGCTAAAAAAATTTAAAAAAAGCCTACTAAATACTCGCTCAGCAAAATGTTGGATGCACATCTATCTTAAAAAAAATCAAAATTAGAATTGCTGTGGCCAAGAGGCATGCAGTGTGTGACATCTTGCAGCTTGATTCATTTTGTGAGGATGACTTATACCAGGCTATGGAATGGCTGAATTAATGCTCAACCTCCTTTATCACTATACCACGAAAGGGTTAAAATGATACTTTTAGGTTAGTGAAATATCTACGTGGGTGAATAGGGAAAGGAGTAAAAACATTTCATTTATTCACCATCTTTATGTCTTTAATTTTTTTGCTATTCACCGATTCACCCTCCGATCTTACTCTTGCACCTCGGACACCTCGAATCAACAACAATATTTTTTTTAACCACAAACCCCTGCCTTTGAACCAATTCCTCACCACAATTATAGCAGTAGGTATTATTACCCTCTCCATAGACATTCCCAAGATAAACATATCTCAGACCAACATTTTTACCAATTTCCTCTGCCCTTCTCATAACATTTATCGGTGTAGATTCTATATCTGTAAGTTTAAAATCTGGATGAAATCGACTGATATGCCAGGGGATATCCACACTGACATCTCTAATGAAAGTGGCTATATCCCTCAATTCCTCTTCAGAATCGTTCATTCCAGTAATTAAGAGGGTAGTAAGCTCAACCCAGATACCTAGTTTCTTCATCAGCCGAATAGTCTCCAGGACAGGTTCTAACCTCCCCTTACATACCGTGCTATAATAAGAATCCCGAAAAGATTTGAGATCTACATTTGCTGCATCAAGATACGGACATATCATCTCAAGGGCTTCGGAGGTCATGAATCCGTTAGTAACAAAGACATTGGCAAGACCTTCTTTTTTAGCTAGCACTGCCGTCTCATAGGCATATTCAAAAAAGATAGTCGGCTCTGTATAAGTATAGGAGATGCTCTGACAACCAGTTTTTTTTGCACCTTGCACAAGCTCTTGAGGAGTCATCTTCTCACCACCTTGAGAAGATAAAAGGCCATTTGAGGTGATATCAACCTGAGATATCTGCCAGTTTTGGCAAAAATCACATTTAAAGTTACAACCGATTGTGGCTATTGAAAAAGATTTACTCCCTGGCAAAAAATTATACAACGGCTTTTTTTCAATAGGATCTATATTAGCGGCAATAACATAACCATAGGCGAAGGTATTTAAAACTCCATTGATATTCTGTCTAACACCACATATCCCAAAATTTCCTTCTTTAATCTTACATCCGTGAGAACAGAGGTGGCAATGGACTATTTTATTATCTAGTTTTTCGTAGAGCATTGCCTCTTTCACTTAAGCCTCTCCCGTAAAATCTGATTAACCATCTTTGGATTAGCCTTTCCACGACTAGCCTTCATTACCTGTCCCACTAAAAATCCAAAGGTCTGCTCTTTACCTCCCAAAAATTCATTAACTGGCCCAGGATTCTCAACAATTACCTTCTCAACTATCTTAACCAATTCATCCTGATTAGCTATCTGCTGTAATCCTTTATCCTTCACAATCTCTTCAGGAATTTTACCAGTCTTAAACATCTCCTCAAAGACATCCTTAGCTATTTTCCCACTAATTATCTCCTTATCTATCATTTCTACCATCTTAGCTAAATAACCAGGTTTAATCTTACAATCTTCTATCCTTACACTGGTATTCTTTAATTCCCTTAACAAATCTCCCATAATCCAATTACTAATCAATTTTGGACTGTTGTAGGCTTTTACACTCTCTTCATAATAATCAGCCAAGTCCTTACTTGAGGTCAAGATCCCGGCATCGTATTCTGGTATATTATACTGCCTTATAAATCTTCCCTTCTTTGCCAAAGGTAATTCAGGCAATGACCTGCTAATCTCTTCTATCCACTCCTGATTAGCTGTTATCGAGACAAGATCTGGCTCTGGAAAGTATCTATAATCATGCGCCTCTTCCTTACTCCTCATAGAGATAGTTTTATTCTCTATGGCATCCCAAAGTCTTGTCTCCTGAAGAATCTTCCCCCCACCTTCTAATATTCCTGTTTGTCTACTAATCTCATACTCTAATGCCTTCTGGAGGTTCCTAAAGGAATTCATATTCTTTAATTCTGCCTTTGTCCCTAATTTTTCTTGACCAACCGGTCTAATAGAAATATTAGCATCACATCTTAAACTTCCCTCTTCCATATTGCAATCACAGACCTCAAGATATTCCAAAATCATCTTAAGATTCTCAAGATAGGTCCTTGCCTCTTCAGGCGAAGAAAGATCAGGTTCACTTACAATCTCTATCAACGGCACCCCCGCCCGATTAAAATCAACAAGACTGCTATCCTTACTCACGAAGGACTCATCATGAATCAATTTCCCTGCATCTTCTTCCATATGAATCCTTGTGATGCCAATCCTTTTTTTCTCGCCAGTAGATAGTTGTATATCCAGATGGCCTTTCTCAGATAAGGGTAACTCATACTGAGATATCTGATAGGCCTTTGGCAGGTCGGGATAAAAATAATTTTTCCTTGCAAATTGGCTGTGCTTGTTAAGCTTGCAATTAACAGCCCTGGATGTCTTTATTGCATATTCCAGGACTCGTTTATTAAGCACTGGTAGAACCCCTGGATGTCCTAGACAAATAGGACAGGTATGCGTATTCGGTGGAGCGCCAAAGGTGGTATCGCACCCACAAAAAATCTTTGAATTAGTCTTTAACTGGGCATGGACTTCTAAACCGATAACTGTCTCATAGTTCATATTTATCTATCTCCTCACCTTATCCACGTTGCAAAAATGATTGTTCAAAATGATAAGCCAATCTCAAGATGCTCCCTTCATCAAAATGCTTCCCTATTATCTGCAACCCTACAGGTAATTTCCCTTTAGTAAATCCACATGGCACAGATATAGCTGGCAATCCAGCGAGATTAACACTAATAGTAAAAATATCCAGGAGATACATCTGTAACGGATCATTAATCTTCTCTCCTACTCCAAAAGCCGGGACTGGAGA
Organism: bacterium; assembly: GCA_043802115.1. Taxonomy (GTDB): domain Bacteria; phylum SZUA-182; class SZUA-182; order JAZDLJ01; family JAZDLJ01; genus JAZDLJ01. The sequence goes on from JAZDLJ010000120.1 coordinate 3,157, forward strand.
AGTCGGAGTAATAATAGCCTGAACTTTTTCAAAGGCCTTATCAAAATCCTTCTTAATTAAAGTACGTACCTTTTGTGCCTTAAGGTAATAGGCATCGTAGTACCCCGAACTTAAGACATATGTACCTAACATGATCCTTCTTTTAACCTCTGCCCCAAAACCATCGGCCCTTGTTTTTTCATACATTTCTCTCAAATCCTTGGCCTTCTTTGTCCTATATCCATAACGCACCCCATCAAATCTTGCTAAATTAGAGCTTGCCTCTGCGGGTGCAATTATATAATAAGTGGCTATAGCATATTCTGTATGCGGTAAAGATATCTCTTCAATCCGACATCCTAAATCCTCAATGCCCTTAATAGCCTCATTAACCCTCTCTTTTACCTCAGGATCTAATCCTTCAATAAAATACTCCTTAGGTACTCCAACTATCATTCCCTTTATTTCATCCTTTAATAACCTGATATAATCCTCTACCCCTTTATTAATTGAGGTAGAATCCAGAGGATCGTATCCAGCAATTGCCTTTAAAAGTATAGCAGAATCAGTAACATCTTTTGTTATTGGACCGATCTGATCAAGGGAAGAAGCAAAGGCTACTAAACCAAACCTGGAAACACGTCCATAGGTAGGTTTTAACCCAACAACCCCACAAAAACTAGCTGGTTGTCTAATAGATCCACCTGTATCTGAGCCTAAAGCAGCTATAGTTTCATTTGCAGCCACAGCAGCCGCAGACCCCCCACTTGATCCTCCGGGAATCTTATTTATATCCACAGGATTTCGGGTAACCCCAGCAAAGGATGTCTCAGTAGATGAACCCATTGCAAATTCATCAAGGTTAGTCTTGCCGATAAGGATAGCCTTTTCTTGTTGAAGTCTCTCTATAACAGTGGCATTGTAAATTGGGATATAATTAGAAAGTATCTTTGAACCACAGGTTGTCTTTATATCCTTTAGACAGATATTATCCTTTATGGCTAGAGGAATCCCTGCTAAAAAAGAGCTCCTTTCTCCTTTCTCTTTTTCATCAAACTCCTTGGCCTGTCTATAAGCTAGTTCACGATTCAAACTAATGTAGGCATTTATCTCATTCTCTTTCTTGTCGATCTCTTCAAAAATTGAATCAAGTATCTCAGAGCTTGAAATCTCTTTTTTAACTAGCAATTCATGAAGTTTGTGAATAGTCAGATGTGAAAGTTCCATTATTGAGCTCCCCCTCACACTTGCGACTGGGATAAAGTAGATTTTCTACTTTATCCCAGTCGCAAGTGTTTCTTTTAAAAATTATTATACCATTAAATTTGAAGAGGATACTAAAAAAGTTTAGTTTTAACCCTTTCGTAGTATAACTTAAGGTAAAACTACTCCACTACCTTAGGCACCTCAAAAAAATCATTTTTTTTGACTGGAGCTTCTCTTAAAGCCTCTTTCATGTCAAGTGAAGCCCTTATTCTATCTTCCCTAAAAATATTTTGAGTAGAGATTACATGAGCAGTAGGCTCTATCCCCGATGTATCTAATTGATTCAGTTTCTCTACATATCCCAGGATATCACTCAACTGGGAAGAGAATAACTCCTTTTCCTCTTCAGATATCTTTAAACGTGCAAGTGTGGCGACATACTCTACCTGCTGCTTATCTATCTTCATAAAAAACTATGCCTCCTTTACATAAATGCCGTGAAGTTTTTTTTTGTCACAAATTGCAGAAGAGACGTAAATTCCTGTGCAATGTACTTATTAATCTTGATTACGCTACTCTATTCTAATTACATTTATCCCCCTACTCCGCTCAGAATGGCACTCTAAATCCCTAAGCATAAATATAACATCTCATTTTAGTAGTGTAAAGTTAATTTTAATAATTATACTACTCCAACTTAGATTTTTCTAACTAATTGTATTAATTGAACATGGTAGCATAAAGTAAAAAGTAGCAAAGGCACTGAGGCACAAAGGCACAAAGGCACAGAGGAAAAACAAAAAAACCTTAAAAACTTTGTGCCTATCTGCCTCAGTGCCTTTGTGCCTTAACCTACTGATCTTTAACTAACCTAACAGGTCTTACCAAGGCTAATAGTTACCAAGAAAAACCTAAGTTGGAGTAGTATAGATGAATAATTTTCAGTAGAATATAATCAAAAAAACAAGGAAGCTTACACTTGATTTAAAATACATATGTATCTAAATTAGTGATTATACTACTCCAAATTAAGTTTTTCTAGGCATGGTTTATGCATATAACTTAGAGATTAAACAAGAGAGTTCGCAAAGATTTCTGCGAACTTACGCAAAATGCGTACCAGGAAAAACCTAACTTGGAGTAGTATACTTTAACCCGTAATCCGTTTCTCATTTATTGAAAAAACACAGCGAAAAAAAGTTAAAAACCTGGCCATTAGAAGTACACCTGTAAATTCAAAAAAACACTTTCAACGGGCATAAAGTAAAAAAACTACTTTATGCCCGTTGAAAATAGGAGGCTTTATGCAATCAAAGACAAAGGAAAAAACATATAAAAAAGACCTTAAAGAGATCCTTCTCTTTAAAAAAGAAAAAATACAAGGTCATATTGCGCAGCAACTTGGTAAAAAAAATAAAGAAAACAGTATTAATATTCTTGGTTTACCAATGGATAGGGGAGACCTAAGCAATAGAACTCTCGAGCTAGACATTAGCTATGAGGTCCTTAATATGCACACCAAAGACTTAAAAGCAGTAGAACAGGCATTAACAAAATTGAAAAAGGGTACATATGGAATATGCGAAGAATGTGGTAAACAGATTGGAACAAAAAGACTTCAAGCTATTCCTTCTACCTCTTTATGTGTTAATTGTCAAAATGAAAATGAAAAAAAAGGCGCGGCCGAACACGAAATAACAAAAATAAATTCAATAAGCAAGCTAAGCAGAACTACATTCAGCGGAAGTGAAGATTATAGAGAAGGGAACCATGATAATTTTTATCTCAATTATGATGACGAGGACGAATGATCCTATTTTATAGATTTTTCCTCTTGTTATAAATTGCCTGTGAGAGTATAATTTATTTCTAATTAGGAGTCATGGATCATACATTAGACATCTTTCCAAAATAATCTTGCAGGGTGTAAGAAGACAAAAATCTTTGTCTTCCTTTTGCCCCTAGACACCAAGAGAATAAGGTATTTATTTTGGAAAGATGTCTATTGGGTTGTCAATTTTCAAATTATACTACTCCAACTTAAATTTTTCCTAGCATGATTTTTGCATGCGTCAGTAGAAATTTTACTGGAGAGAGTTATTTAGTAGCCTTTTTGTAAATTTTCTTAGCAAAGCTTCCCGTTAAAAATTGCCCATGTTTGAGCGAAGCGAGTTAGGCAATTTAGGGAAGCAAGCTTAGAAAATTCAAAAAGATTACTAAAC
>JAZDLJ010000155.1:0-2908 GCA_043802115.1 bacterium
AAGAGTGCCTCATATTTTGCTGAGGCATTATTTTTCCCCTTTTATTTTATGAGGCGCTCCTTCAGAGCGCATTGGCATCTATTTATCCCTCCCAGGGTTTCACCCTGGGCTAGTATGAAACGCCCCTTCGGGGCAGAATATGAGATTTCCTTTCAGGAAATTAACAAGACATTCATCTTGTTATAACTATTAACATTATTTATACAATCACCCGCAAACCCGCATTTTAAAAAAGCATTTTCCTATGCAATTAAATTAACTACATGAAGCAAGCCATCTTTTTAGTCACAAATTACAGAAGAACCGTAATATCAGTAAAAAAAATATTTTTTATTCAAGTGAGGAAAAGGTCAAGAAAATAAAGAAACTGTCAATTTACTTACAGATTAAAATAAGTTATGTTGACTCAAACTTGACTTATTAACTACTCAACAATTTTTTATAGATGCAAGATAAAAATTATTTAGAGATACAAGGATTGAATAATAATCAGGCAAAGGTTTTACTTAAGGAAAGTGAAGAAAGATTTAGCTGTATCTTTCTTGAATTACCTATAGGGATAAAGGTCTACGATCAGAAGGGATATCTCTTAGATGTTAATAAGGCATATCTGGCCATGTTTGCTGTCACAGATGTGAATAAAATAAAAAAATTAATCTATTTGATGATCCTTTTATACCTGAAGATAAGAAAGAAGATATTCGTAAAGGCATACCAGTAAGATACAAAACAGTAGGTAACTTTAAAGAGTATAACAAAAAAAAAGAGTATCCGTCAGAAAAGCCGACAAGCCTTTATCTTGATATTCAAGTTATTCCTTTAAAAAAAAGGGAAAATAATATCCTCTTGGGTTTTCTAATCCATATCCAAGATGTTACTGAACAAAAGCAAGCAGAAGAGGAATTAGAACGTTCTGACCATCAAATCAAACTAATTCTAGAATCAGTAGGAGAAGGAATATATGGGGTAGACTTAAAAGGGAATACTACCTTTGTCAATCAGGCTGCAGTTGATATAACAGGTTTTACTTCAGAGGAGCTTATTGGAAGGCATCAGCATGAGATACTTCAACACTCTGATTTTAATAAAGTTTTTTACCCATGGCAAGATTGTCCGATCTATGCAGCCTTAGAAGATGGTTTAGATCATTACGGTAGTAATGAGTTTTTTAGGAGAAAAAATGATCAGTATTTTCCAGTTGAATATGTGAGCGCTCCAATTCGAGAACAAGGTAAGGTAGTCGGTGCGGTAGTTGTATTTAAAGATATTACAGAAAGAAAAAGGGCGGAAGAAGAGAGAGAAAAGATGCAGGCCCAACTCTTCCAGGCTCAGAAACTTGAGGCTATTGGGTTGTTGGCAGGAGGGATTGCCCATGATTTTAATAATCTTCTAACAGTGATTCAAGGGTTTACAAATTTGGCAATGAAAAGGACTGACAATTCAGAACCACTATATTCAGACCTAAAGAGGGTACAAGCTGCGAGTGAAAAGGCAAGTAACCTTGTCCGTCAATTGCTCCTGTTTAGCCGTAGGCAACCAACAGTTATTAAAAGTATAGATATAAATAAGATTATAAACAGGTTATTTAAAATGCTTCATCGTCTTATTGGTGAGAATATAACTATCAAGATAGATCTGGAGAAAGATATTTGGCCAATTAAAGCGGATGAGGGAAATATAGAACAATCCATTATGAATCTAGCTATTAATGCCAGGGATGCCATGCCTCATGGAGGAAAATTGACTATTCTTACAAGAAATATGACCTTGATAGATAAGCGGTGTGAATGTACAAAAGAAATACGTTCCGGGAGATTTGTATATCTAGCAATAAAAGATACAGGTATAGGGATAGAAAAGGATATAATTCCCCATATTTTTGAACCCTTTTTTACTACGAAAAAGGTTGGAAGAGGGACTGGATTAGGTCTCTCCGTTGTATATGGTATTGTTAATCAACATGGTGGTTGTCTGGATATTGAAAGTGAGGTTGGAAAGGGTACAAGGTTTGATATATATTTACCCGTCTCGAATGAGGAAATAGAAGAAGAGAAAAAAAAGATTGTTAATATGAAAGCGCTTCAGGGTCATGGAGAGAAGATATTGTTAGTAGAAGATGATTCTGGGGTTCGAGAATATATAAACAGGATATTACAGGAAAATAAGTATAATGTAAGTAGCGCTGAGAATGCTTATCAAGCTCTGGATATCTTTGAAGGGGAAAAAGGGAATTTTGATTTAGTTATAATTGATATTGTATTGCCTGATAAAAATGGAGTTGAACTGACTGATCAATTTCGCTCTTATAAACCAGGAGTTGCAGTAATTTTAATAAGTGGATATCTTGAGCAAAAGACGGCATGGCCTACCAGTGACCATAAGGAGATTTCATTTATTCAAAAACCAATTACTCAAGAGATCCTGCTTCTCACTCTTAAAAAATTATTAGGAACTGCTCAATTAGACATCTTTCCAAATTAATCTTGCAGGGCCTAGGAAGACAAAAATCTTGTAAATATTCAGTAACCCCCTACCAGATATATAGATTTTCAGGTAAATAATTATAAAAAAGATTGAGGTTGAGCTTAATCCTACAACGTCAATTAGTTTTAAACAGTCGTTGTAGTGTCCCGAAGGGACAATTGAAAATAGCCCAGCAATTTATTGCTGGGTTAACAATGCATAAAAAACAAGAGAGTCCCATAGGGACGATTGAAATAAATCATGTCTCATTGCTAGTCATTTTTCAGTCGTCCCTACGGGACTCAAAAATATTTTTAATTCTCCAATCCCAGCAATAAATTGCTGGGCTATTTTCATATAATCCCTACAAGATAAATTTGTTAAATTCGTTCGTAATTATATAACCGACGTTGTAAGATTATTTTATTGATGCTTTTTACTTTTA
>JAZDLJ010000157.1:0-4900 GCA_043802115.1 bacterium
AGTAACTTCTCAAAAACTATGTGGTCTCACATTATGGGGTGGCACGGGCCAAGTGAAACTTGCCCGTGTTATCCATGGTGTTACATGGGCAAGCTTCGCTTAGCCCATGCCACCCCAATTTAAAGCTGATATTACTACCCCATACTTTTTGAGAAGTTACAAAGATAGAAGTTCACTGGCTTAAATCCTAGTTTATGGTAATTAAGAAGCTTGTCTTTCCTCATATATTCTTTCGCCGACTAGGCGGAAAAAATGGGGACTTTTGATTTTTCTCTGTGTCTCTGTGCCTCTGTGGTGAACACTTATTTTTTATAAATAACCTTTTTTATGAAAAACAACCCGGCTAGAAAAAATAAAGAAAAAAAGACGATACATGAGGAAGCAGGCAAATCCAGATAAAAGGCTATTATCAGCCCGCCAATTATTGAACCGATCCCAACCAGACAGGATGCTAAAAGTGCCTGCCTAAAATTTGAGGCTATTTGCAGGCCGGCAGCCGCAGGGATTATTATAAGGGCCTCCACCAAAAGAATCCCGACTACTTTCATCCCTAAAACAATAGTTACGGCAACTAAGATAGCCAATGTTTTATCAAGATTGGATACATTAATACCGGCTGTATGAGCTGATTCCATATCAAAGGTCAAATAAAGAAGGCGGGGATAGTACAGAATAATCATGACGATGACTACTATAGCAAGAATAATTGAGAACCATACTTCCTGTGTCTGGATAGCTAAAATATTTCCAAACAAATAGCTGAACAGATCTACATTAAAGCTTCCTGCCAAACTTGCCAGCAGGATTCCCAAAGCTAGTCCTGTATTACTAAGAATCCCTACCGCCGTATCTTCATAAAGGCCTGCCTTTTCTTTTAATTTCAAAATACTCAAAGCAGCTAATATTGCAAAAATTAAGGCTACTCCGATAGGAAATATATTTAGAAAAAGCCCTATGGCTATACCACCAAAAGTAACATGGGCAAGACCATGCCCTATCATGGCATCTTTTCGCAGGATTATAAAAACACCAAGCAAGGCGCAGGGGATAGCCACAAAAACACCCGCTAAAAAGGCCCTCTGCATAAAACTGTAGGAAAAAATAGTATTCATTATTAGAAAAGGTGTTTAGTTTCAGGATAGAAAGCAAGAAGTTGAGAAGATTAGAAAAAAAACGTAACTTCTCAAAAAGTGTGTGGCTAAAAGCCTGGATTCCCGTCTGCACGGGAATGACGGCACAGGGGTTATTATCCCGTCATTCCTGCGGAGGCAGGAATCCAGGCTTTTAGCGTAAAATTAAGGTACCACAATTTTTTGAGAACGTACAAAAAAACATATAAACTGATCATCTTCTTGCTTTTTATCGTATCAACTAATGTCTATGACATATAAGGTGATGTTCCCCGGGGAAAATATCCTTTAATCTTGAAGAGTTGCAGAACTCTTCATGAGAACCGTGAAAGACAAGCCGCTGATTAAGACAGGCTACTTTATTTACATGTTTATTAACAATCGCTACATCATGAGTGATCAGTACTATCGTAATACCTTTACTTTTATTTAATAAATCCAGCATTTCGTAGAACTTATCCTGGGTCTGGGTGTCAACTCCGACTGTAGGTTCATCCAAAAAAAGAATAATAGGTTCATTAACAATAGCTCTGGCAATAAAGACCCGCTGTTGTTGACCTCCGGAGAGTTCCCCGATCCTGCGCTTCCGGTATTTAAGCATATTAACGCTTTCCAGAGCCGTTTCTATCTTATTTTTATCAGATTTTGTTTTTACTTCCATTATTTTGCTTGATGATAATAGACCTAAAGCAACAACCTCATAAACTGATATGGGAAAAAGTTTATCTATACTGATTGCTTTTTGAGGAACATAACCGATCTTATTCCATTGATTAAAATGATTGACGTCCTGCTCCAGCAACCTTACATGACCTTCTTCATAAGGAAGGATGCCAAGAATGATTTTTAAAAGAGTGGTCTTGCCTGATCCATTAGCGCCTATGATAGCTAAAAAATCTCCCTCTAAAACGCAGAATGATATATCAACCAAGACTTCTAAGCTCCCGTAACTATAGGATAACTTATCAACACTTATAAGTTTTTTTCCGGTTTTGATAATTGAGTCCATATAGTTTACTTATAATATCTTTCCCGTAGGTGTCATATTATCAACAGGTGGTTTCCCTGTCTTTTTACGAAGTTTTTTACGTTCGCACGATTCTGATTTTTCTTTATTCTGGCAAAACATCTTGATCCAGCCTTCCTTAATCACTTCCGTATTGCCCTTAAAATTATTAAAAAATCCGCACTTTTCCAGCAACTCACATTTTTCTGACATATATATTCCCCCCTGCTTACAAAAAATTTGTCTATTAGTGTACAACTTATTTCGTGGCAGACCTTTAGACGAAATTTTTATTCAGCAATTCGATTATTTTGTTGGAATAATAATATAGAAACTACTAATGAAAGGCAAGGAGTAAAAATCAAAGATTAGTTGTATAGCAGGCCTGCCGTTGCTTTAATTCTTCAATGCGCTGCCTGATCTTTGAGGATTGTTCCAGGGATATCCCTTTTTCATGAGCACTCAATAAATCAATCTCAAAATTAAGGGCATGGTATACGGCTTCTGTTATATTTCTACATTTGGCCAGATCATAAATTACATGCCGGGTATTGATTTTGTCAGGTGTGATTTGCTGAGCAACTTTTTCTGCACCATCAGGGGTGATCCCTCCGCCAATAGAAACAATAATACCAAGTTTCTGAGCATGCCGGGTTATATCTCTGGTTACAGTAAAAATAGCCTGATCTTCTATTTCTCTCCCAAAGGAGCTTGATAAATCCCCTCGTCCGATGGTGATCTGATTAAGGTATTGAACCTCTGCCTGAGAAAATATCTCATCAAGACATTGATAAGCTGTTTTTGTCTCCACATTAATCCCTTTGATTAAACTTGTAAATTTTTTTTCACCGGCTAATTCCAGGAGGGTTTTTATAAATAGTTTAAATCCGTAGGAAGACTCCACCATAGGAGCTATTAATCCATCTACGCCCATCTTTAATAATTCTTTAATATCATTTCTTGCGTCAGGCCCTCCGATTTTAACAAGAACAGGAACATGCTTCTGAACAATTTCCATAACAAATTCAATCTCTTCAAAGCTATTTGCCTCTGCTTCGGTTCCCATTTTTATCCCTGCACAACCATAGTTCTCTTTAAGTGAGATTAAAGAGGAGGTTAATTTTTCTCTTTCCATAAAAAAATTTTTGCCTGGCATATTATTTTATTTTTTTTGAAATAAAATCACATAGCTTTATAAGTAAGGGGATCCGCTATTCCGATTTCTCTGAAACCTTTCAGTCTTAACTTACAACTATCACATCGGCCACATGGGCGACCATCTTTATCGGGATCATAACAACTGTTAGTAATACTGTAATCTACCCCTAACTCCAGGCCTTTTTTTATTATCTGACTTTTAGCAAGATAAAGAAGCGGGGCATGTATTTTAAAGGTTAGTTTATTGGTCACGGATGATTTCATGGCAAGATTAGCCATATCCTCAAAAGCTTTAAAAAATTCAGGCCTGCAATCAGGATAGCCGCTATAATCGACAGACGTTGCTCCTATAAAAATATCCCCGGTACCTAATGTCTCTGCCCAGGAAAGGGCTATGGATAAAAAAATTACATTCCTTCCGGCAACGTAGGTAGTAGGTATTTCACCGGCAAGATTATTTTCATCTCTATCTTTAGGAACATCCCCATCATAAGTCAGACTTGATGATTGAACCATGTTTAAATCCATATCTAAAATAATGTGTTTTTTAACCTCAAAAAAATTAGCAACCCTTCCTGCCCTTTCTACTTCTATAGAATGCCTTTGCCCATATATAAACGTAATTGAGTAAAGATCATAGCCTTCATTTTTAGCTATGGCCATAGCTGTTGTTGAGTCCAGGCCTCCGCTTGATAAAACAACTGCTTTCTTGTCCATTTATTAAACACCCTTTTTGTCCTGGCCCCAGATAAATTTATGCAGCTGTATCTGACATCGCACATTTAGATTATCCTGAATAATTTTTTCCGCCAGGTCTTTAATGTCGATTTGTCGATATGCCGGAGAAAAGATAAGTTTACATTTCCCTGTTAAATTATATTTTTCTATTGTCTTGTGAGCCCAGTCATAATCGTTAAAGTCACTTATGACAAACTTAATCTCATCTGTCGGTTTAAGGTAATTAATATTTTCATATAGATTTTTTTCTGCTTCTCCACTACCCGGACATTTAATATCCATGATTTTAATTACGCGGGCATCTAATTTACTTACATCAAGACTGCCGTTAGTTTCCAGTAAAACAGAATAGTTATTATCCGATAATTTTTCACATAATTGATAAATATCATTTTGAATAAGCGGTTCACCGCCTGTGATCTCAACAAGACTACAATCATAGTCTTTTATTTTATCGAGTATCTGGTCAATGCTCATCTCATAATTGGTAAGGCGGGCATATTGCGTGTCACAATATGAACAATGCAGATTACATCCCGACAGACGAATAAACACACAAAGCAATCCCATAAATGAGGACTCACCTTGTATGCTTTTAAATACTTCATTTACTTTTAACATTATATTACTTCCCTCTGAAAGCATATTATCATATAATTTCCGGAATTGACAAGATATTTTGCGGAAGAGCAATCGCATGAAAATATACCTAAGCGGGCAGTCTAACCATAGTCCTATAGGAAGCAAAATCATTGAATTAGCTGGAAAGAATGTAACTTCTCAAAAAGTGTGTGGTGACATAAAAAAAGCTAACCAGAGGAAATATATTATGGTATAAGATAAGGAATGAATATAAAAAATTTAATAC
>JAZDLJ010000164.1:0-6833 GCA_043802115.1 bacterium
GATTGATAATGGGAAGGATCTTAAGAGATATATACTCTAATATTTCAATATGCCCACTTCTTGGATTTAAGGGGGGAACTTGTGCGCATTTTTTCTATAATCTGCCCCGATTTTCAGTGGATTTAGATTTTGATTTGTTCCACAATGATAAAGAAACAAAAGAAAAAATTTTTAAAAAAGTTGAGCAAACTTCCTAGGCAGCCTAAGCAATTTCTATAATAATCGGTATTATAGGATATTGCCTGCCATTATTATACAACCCACCCGTGATGGAGGCAAGAAAAATGCCAAGTTTTTCTCACCTTACCTTTGTAGTTTTTATGGCCATCTTATTATCTTGTTTAGTGTTAGCAGCAGAGGAGGGCTTGCCATGAAGTTTTACATCAAAAAATTCCCTGTCAATGAAGCAGTTTTATTTAATCGAGCAGATGCGGTCTACAATGAATTTTGTGACCTGAGAGCGGCTGATCAGGAATCCTTTTGGATACTTGGCCTTGATACTGAAATGAAGGCGGTCGTAAAAGAGTGTATCTTCCTCGGGGGAATAAACTCAAGCGTTGTTGATTTACGGATTGTCTTTAAAAGACTTATTTATGCAGGGGCAGCGAGTTTTATCTGCATCCACAATCACCCATCGGGTAATTTAACGCCGTCTCAGGAGGATAATGCTATAACAAGAAGACTGCTTGAGGGAGGGAGGATATTGGGGATAAATCTTACTGATCATATTATTATTCAGCAATTCTCATTTTAAGATTTTTGAGGAAAAATTAAAAGATTCACACACGATTTCTCACACAAAAAAAGAAAGGGATTACAGATACAACCTGTAACCCCTCGAATTAACTGGTGGAGCTGAAGGGGATCGAACCCTCGACCTTTTGACTGCCAGTCACATCCTCCGAGCTTTTTAACCTCCTAATATATTGTATTTTTAAGAAATTGCACTTTGCAATTTTAATTAATTTTTGCATTTTTAAGCACGTTTACAGGAAAATTGACACAAGAATTGACACAAGCTTAGCATTAAAATAGTCCATGTCTTAGTTCCACATTTTAATATTAACTGACCATAAATAGTTTACATTTTTTGAACCAACTTTTTATGACCTCGAAAAATTATGTCTTATACTAATTTGAGGATCATATTAAGTAACTATAGTTGGTCACCAAGTATACAAATTACCTTTAAGTTAAGTTTATTAGAACTAATCTTAACAAATCATACCTTTCGAATCAATCCTGATTTTAACCTAGTAATATCTTCATACAAATTCTTCAATAAATAATTTTTATTTTTTCAACATATTTTTCCACCATATTAATTAATAAACAATCAAATTTAATCTAAACGAGGTGTTCATATGGAAAACAAAGATCAAGAAGATCAAAAAAGTACAGATTTAAATGAAATTTCTTTATCCGAAGATACTTGTGTAGATAAGGTAGAAGAGGATGCCGATGATAATACCCTAGTCAATAATTATGTGCCCTGTGATGATTCTACTGCGATCCAAGAAATTGTACTTATTGCAGAAAATGATAAAGGGGCATATCTTCGGGATGAAAAGCTCTATCAAAAGTTAGAAGATTTTATTGCTAGTATTGATAAGGATGACCAAGTCTCTGAAGAGGAAAAAATAAATAAAATAGTTGCTCTGCTAGAAAAAGTTCATCCTCAATTAAATATTTCAAAACATGGTGCTGTCGACACCTATACCATCTATGCCATTAAACTAGGTAAGGTTTTAAATTATTTAAAAAAATTAATTAAAAAAAGCAACATGGACTGGGCAGTGTGGGCAAACCAAAATATTAAATCTTTTAGTCCTTCTACCCGTCAAAATTATATGCGCTTAGCGAAACGTACTGATTGTCATCCTTTTTACTTTTTAGGACAGGAAAAATTATTAGCGCTAACTAAATTTACTAGAGATATAAAGGCATTTTTCCAAAAGCATAAAATAAAAACTTTTTTTAATCTCGAAGACAAAGACGAGATAGAAAAATTTAAACTTGAAGTAAATGCAGCCTTAGCTACTGAAAAAGCTCAGAAAATAGAGGTTAATCTCAGCCATGAGCAAGCAAAGTTATTAATTGATAATCGAGTTAAAGTTGATGATCATTTGTTAACCGATCTTTCTAATATAAAAGAAGCTGGTGGAGATCCGAATCTACATATCAATAAGCTTATCCTTGATCGAGGAGTGGCAGAATCCCACTCTTCTTCTGAACCAATATCTAAATCCTGCCTCAAACTAATTGTTGAGCTTGATGAAACTATTGAAAGTACAATGGAATTAAACGACCCAGATAAAAATGATGAAATAGATCCAGAAAAAGTAAGAGAACATCTAACGCTTATTACAAAATTCCTTGAATTTCTTATAAATAATTAATAACCATCAAAACATAAATAACTAGCGACTAATTATAAAATATTTTGTAATTAGTCGCTTCAAGGAGGAGGTTTTATGATCGTCTACCAATCATCATTATTATTAGATATCTTATTAAGATATCATCAATTATTCCCTGACTACAAAATGAATGTACTCAAGTCGTATGGTGTACCTAGTGCTGATAATGACCACTTTTTCAAAACCCATAGAGACAAGGTCGGAAGTTTAGCTTTAGACTCAGGGGCATATAGCTTTAATAACGCAATAAATGTAGAAAATTTATGTCTTAGTCTCGACGGATGCATTGATTATATATTGCAAGTTATACCATATATAACTATATATTTCAACTTCGACATCGATTTTAGAGAAACTGGTTTTGAAATGAACCTATATAACCAAATGAAGATGGAAGCTGCTGGTTTAACTCCTGTTCCAGTAATCCATAACCTCTTCAGTTCTGAGATAGATTATTATATCAAAAAAGGATATAAAATGGTAGCTGTAGGTTCTCAACAGATTACGACTTACAAAACCTTGCGACCTCTTGTTATGAAGGCATATAAGGCGAAAGTAGGAGTTCATCTCTTTGGCCATCCTGAATATGAACTAAATGCAAACCTTCCTATTTCTTCTTGTGACAGCGCTTCATGGGCATTAAAAGCAGCTTATGGGAGTATCCTTTTTTGGAATCCTTATAAAAATGAGGCAGATAAAAGAGATATCATCTACATTGGGGAGTATTCTCATCCTAAAAAAATGAATAATCATTTTACCAGATACAAATATCGGAGAGAGTTAGAGGAATACCTGGATAAAACCTTTCATATCACTTATAGCGACCTCTTGGGGAAATACGGAGCTTTCTACAAGAGCTTGGTCAATGTACATTATTATGTGATACTTGAGCAAGAGATTAATAAAATTCACAGAGAGAAAGGATTTGGACTGTAATTAAAAAAACCTAGGATACTGGGTTTTTTATAATAGTCATTTTTTATAATTTTTGTGTAATCCATTTTTTATATTTTTATAAAACCTATCCCCAAATTAAGGTACTTAGTCAAAACTATTAACTTGGCTAATCTAAAAATTGTTTTGGGATAGGTTTATAGATTTAGTTATCACAGGGATAAACTTGCAGACTCTTTCTAATTCCAACCTCTCCAACAATGAAGAACAAAATAATAAATAATTTCATATCATTAAAATTAAGAGGAGGAAAATCATGAGAGAAGCAAGGTTTCAAAAAATGTTAACCATCGCATTATCAGTAGAGAATTATCAGTCCATCAAACATATTACTGACGAGCTAAGGATATCAATGGCAGAATGGTTGAGAATTTTAATAAATGAAAAATTAAAAACAGAGCAGGATAAAAAAAGTGTTTCAGATAACGTATAAAGAAAATCTATTTACTCCTAAACCTTATCCTACATCAAGTATCGAAGATTATCTAAAATTGATTATTGATCGAAAAGATAGTCTGAATGAGTCTTTTGGCGTATATCTGGCAAGAGAAGTAATTTTTAATGGGCAAAAGTTATACTTTCCTTTTATTGATGTTGATGGGGATGTTGGGCTTGATCAGGAGGATTTAAAGATTGAGAGTGCAATTTATAATACTCACCTTACCTATAACATCCTTAAAGAATTAGGTGTTGCTGACTTTTTTTATCTTATTGCCACAGGTGGTTCTGGCTTTAGAATTATGTCAAATATCCTATTGAACATTAATGAGTACAAGGCATTTGTGGATATCATTAAGCATGAATTTATCCATATCCATGATACTCGCCCAACGGAAGATATAGAAATGTCCTACCAAATCTTTGCCTATAAAGGGAATCAGAAGCATAATCCAAAGATATTGGTTAATCGACATTCTGTTTTTATCGACTATAAGGTCTTTGAACAGAGTATCCAGACTGCTGATGAATATAGGCAATTAACAGCAAATTATTTGAATCCTTATGAAGTTATCGATTTTCTAAGGCATTTTTTTAAATTCCAAGTTGTCTCAGACCTATCGATCTTAGGTAAATTTGGCCAACTATTAAAAGATTATCAGGAATTTACACATGGGATTAAAATTAATACCTTTGACATAACAAGATTAAAAAAGAAGAAAACGAATCTCTCAATTGAAGCTGTAGGCAGGTTACTTAAAGAAAAAAATAAATCTTTTAAGATTACGGAGATCAAAGGTAGACAATCAATCTCCTTTAAAGGACATCCTTGTCCTGTTTGTGGGAAGACTACTGCTAATGCCTGGGCTTATTCTCCAGGATTTACTCTCTATTGTTTTAATAAAAATTGTCCAGCTAATGAAGGAATGCCATTTTCTGCCTGGTATGGGGGAAAGATAGATTATAAATCTGTACCCTCCAATAATAATAAAGACCATTTTAATCTTATTGCCCCCACCAAATTTGTATCAATACCTGAAGCCAGAATAAAGATAATGGAAGAGATAGAAAAGGTTTGTAATTCTATAATTGTGGTGACATTTGGGGTGGGAAAGACATCCTCAGGCATTGAGGATATAGTAAAAAAAAAATAATAACCGGACTATAATCCATAGCTCCTTTAATAAGGCGCTTAAGGAAGAGGTCTATAAAAAAGCAAAACAAATTGCCTCTACTTATAATATTGAATGTAATATAACTATCTTACATCCCTTTGAAGAAGTCTGTTTAAATAAAAATCAATTAGCAACAGTGGTCAGTCTAGGAGGTTCTCCTTCTGAATTTCTCTGTCCAAAATGTCCTAACAGATTTAAAGAATGTGCATACTTTAAAGAACGTTCTAATCTAAAACCTGGGATATATTTTATTACCCATCATATGCTGCAATATTTGGAAGATTTTGTCAAAAATCCTTCCCTTATCATCCTTGATGAAAATATTCAAAATGGATTTTTGCTCGAGGAAAGCTGTGAGGAGCATGAATTAAGACAACTTCAAAATTACCTTACCCCTAGAAACAGTATCTTAATAAAGTACTTATTGGAATTTGTTAATGAGATTGCCCGCCAACTAACTAAAAATACTGCCCATACTTTTCTCCTTAATGCTAAAAAATTAACAAAAGAAGAGCATTGTCTGCTTGAACTATTAGCCAAAAAAGCAGAGCGGACGGAAGGAGAAATAATTGAATGGATAAGAAATACTATTGATGAGCTTACTAAAAAGAAAAAAGAGATCTATGCTCAAGGAGTTAATCTTAAATCGATTCATTGGTTAACTGGATTTATCTCAGATGAAATTTTTTCATTTATGGAAGTCACCTCAAGAGGATTGATTTCATTTAAAACAAAGCATATTAGTTATGTCCCTTATAAGAATGTGCCAATTAAAATTCTTGATGCCACTGGGGATAAAAATACTGCCGAAGCCTTGCTAAAAAGACCATTTCAGGAATTAAGACTTGATGTAAAATGGGAAGCTAATCTAACTCATGTAATTACTAATACCAGCCGAAGAGTCTTAACTAATGCAAAAGAAAAGGATTTTGAACGATTACTGAATGAAGTTGTCCCTTTAATATCCACAGATAAGGTATTGGTGGTTACTTATCAATTTCTAAAAGATACTATTCTTCGTATCTGCAATCAGATAGCCCCGGATAAAAAATTTCTCTTCCATCATTTTCAAGGTCCCAGAGGGATAAATGATTTTGAAGACTGTAATGGAGTAATTGTAATTGGTTTTCCTTATCCTGCAATAAATAGTTGCTGGCAAGATGCTCACATCTTATTTGCAGATAAAAAAGATGAAGAGATTAAAGATCAATGGATCACAGCTTCGGCAATTTGGGAATTAGCACAGGTTACACATCGAATCCGCCCGGTTAATAAAAAAAGAGTTGAGATAGTTATTGTAAATAATTTCTTGCCATCTTCCTTTCCTAACGCAGATAAAATTATTGATAAGACTAGAGATGAAAACTGGCTTGAGAAATCTGTAAAACTTTTAGATCCTTTGGTTAAGCGATTTGGTTTTTTGAATCCAGATATTGGATTTTTAGCTGGAGTCTATCCTAAAGAAAAGGAAACGATAGCAGAATCCTTTATGGAGAAGATTTATAGTAAGATAAATGAACTGAACTGTTCGTCCCAAGTCTTTTGTAGTTCAGTGAATCTAATCAAGGGTAAGGATAATGATATTACTGACAATACTACTTACTCTGATATTAATATTGGAATAGATCCTACTAAAACGAAATTTCCTTTTAAAAATATTGGTTTAGAGGGGAAGTCCTTTTTAGATATAATAGACATCTTTCCAAAATAATTTTTCGGGTGAGAAGACAAAAATCTTTGCTTCGTTCGTTGGAGTAGTCTTTTTGAATTTTCTAAGCTTGCTTCCCTAAATTGCCTAACTCGCTTCGCTCAAACAGAGGCAATTTTACGGGAAGCTGCACTAAGA
>JAZDLJ010000182.1:0-4485 GCA_043802115.1 bacterium
GAGATTCTTTTTTATAGTGGATATTGTGCCATAATAAGAATTAGCTATGTCGTCTAATCGATTGTCTACCCTAAGGGCCAGGCCTGATAGTAAAAAATTTCTTACTCCAATAAAATCATTTTTAAGGAGGTTAGTTAATCCAGCCTCGTTTACAGAAAGTGTACCATTGTCACTACTTGAGATACTTAATTGAAATAGACCCCGAATCCCTGTTGAACCACTTACAAGATTAGTCATACTGTTTTGAATCCGAGTTTGGATATTTACCAGGTTACCGCTAGATAATAATACACCTCCTTGATTGTTTCCCTGATCATAATTAAATTGATCATTAAAAAATTCTACTACATTATTATATTCATCTACAAAAGAGAGAATCGTGTCCTTTATTGAGGTAATGTCTTTTTCTACCTTTACATTAACAGGGGTAGAGGTATTGACCTTTAAGAGATCAATACTAACTCCGCTCATTACATTACGTATCTGGTTAGTAGAACTACTTACGTTCATGGCCCCTGCCCCTGAACCTATGGTAATAGTAGCATCCTGGGCTGCCTGGACTGGATTCGCTGTATCGAATACTACTAGTGAGGATGATGTTCCTATCCATGTATTGACTATAAGATTATTAGTTATGCTGACACTGTTTTTTGCCCCAGTGTTATTCCCTGAGATTAATAACCTATAGGCATCTTCGCCAACATTAACCACAGAGGCCGTAACATCCGCTTCCGAGTTGTTTATTAGATCACGCAAACCTTCCAGGGTTAGACTCCCGTTCGATTGTATCTCTACTGCTGCTTCATCTCCAACCTGGATCGTAAGACTTCCCGAATCAGCGACTAATGTTTCATCTTTATCAGCGATACTATTACTTGCAATGAGATGATTGTTGGCCAGGGTATTGACTGTAAAGGTGTATATACCTTCAACTGCTGAACTTCCTACCGAGACTGTAAGGGTAGCCTCGTCACTTGAACTCCCTGTCTTACTGATATAGGTAGAGCTTGTCCGTAATTTGTACGTTTGAGCCTTTAAAGCTAGTAGTTTTGTACTTATATCTCCCCAGGCAGAGAGTTCGTTTTCCTTTTTAGTTTGTTTGTTTTCTAGAAGTTTAACTGGTTCGTTTTTAATCTCTCTCAACTTTTCCATAATAGAATTAGTATCAAGTCCAGAAAAATAACCAGATATCGTTTGTGTTCCAGGCATAAATTACCTTTTGTTTCAATTTAATAATTTAAGGTTGTATATAGCACAAAGGCACAAAGATTTTTATTTTTTTTCTTTGTGCCTCAGCGCCTAAATTCGCCTATTCACCGTTAATTTAACTTTTCTCATCAAGCAATATCCCTACCATCTCTTTAATCCTGGCTGATAGATTAAGTATCTCTTCAGGAGGTATTTGTCTTATAACTTTATTGGTTTCTTTGTCAATTACCTTTACTGCAAATCTACCACTTTCCTTGTCTACAAAGAAGCTCAACCTCTTATTTATTGACTGAACAATCTTGTCTACCTGATCAACTGCCTTTTCAATCTGTTCAAGACTTATCTCATTAAATGTAAGAGTATCATTCTCTCCTTTAGATAAGTCCTTAACCTGGAGATTGACCTGTTTAGCGTTTTTATCAATCTCCTCAATCTCTTTAGTTACAGATATCTTTATGTTGTTTGCAGGTACCTGCTCAATAGACGATATATTATTATTACTATGAGTGGCTGCAACATTCACGAGTATCACCTCTTTAGTCGTATTTTTTTCTAGCCAGGTTTTTTTTGAACCTGGCTAGAAGGATATCAGTCAAAAATAAAAAGCTAAGACAATAATTGAAGCAGACTCTGAGGAATCATATTGGCCTGAGCTGCCATGGCTGTGACTGCTTGCAACTGGATCTGACGGAGCGTAAAGTTAGACATTTCTCTCGCCATATCAGTATTACGTATAACCCCATCAGCTTGTTCTAAATTTTCCCTTGCTACTATCGTATTATTCTTTGTACTCTCAAGGTTATTTGCATAGGCTCCCAGCATAGCCCTTAGATCGGAGACATCCTGAAGGGCAATACTAATAATACCGATAGCAGTATTAGCGTTAGCGGCTGTATTTAATCTGACTGTATTTAGATATCCAGTTGTCGCGTCTCCCAAATTATTGGCAGTCATAGCTGCAATGGATATGGCTATTGTCTGGCCTGCATTTGCGCCAATTTGAAAGACAGCCTTGGTTGAGGTAATGGTTGTGTCTGTGCTATACCTGGTAGTAGTTGCAGATGGAGCATAGTCAAAATTTACTGTAACTGGGTTGCCGCTATCAATAAAATCTCCTCTCAGCAGATATTTGGTGCTAAATTGGGTGGTAGTAGCAATACGATCGATGGTATTGACTATTTCTACAGCCTGGGTATCATTGGCACTCATCATGGTTGAGTCATTGGCAGCATCATTAGCGGAGCTAAGGGCCAGTCCTCTTAATTCTATTGATAGGTTCTGAATTTCATCTAAGGCAGCCTCCGCAGTCTGAAGCATAGCTGAACCAATTTCTATATTGTTAATTGCCTGACTTTCCCCTGCAATCTGGGATTCTAATTTTTTAGAGTTAACCAATTCGGCGGCGCCATCTGCTGCTGAATTTATCTTATACCCAGAAGACAACTTCTCCATCGACTTACTCATATGATTAGTAGTCATGCTCAGATAGCGTAAGGCCCTATTAGACATATCGTTACTAGCGATTCCTAAGATCATTTTTCATCCTCCTTGATGATTAATACCTGGCATCCTTGCCATTTGGGCTAGATTTTGGTTTTCCCTTGGGTTCTAACCCTTAACCCTTTAAATGATATTTTACTACTTTTTGTTTCTTAATGTCCAGTTCTCACCTCCTTTTAAATCTAATTTTATGTTGTTAAACTACTCCAATTTAGGTTTTTCTAACTAATTGTATTAATTGAATATAGTAGCATAAAGTAAAAAGTAGCAAAGGCACTGAGGCACAGAGGAAAAACAAAAAAACCTTAAAAACTTTGTGCCTATGTGCCTTAACCTACTGATCTTTAACTATCCTAACAGGTCTTACCTAGGCTAATAGTTACCAAGAAAAACCTAAGTTGGAGTAGTTTAACTTACTTTAATATTTATATCCGCAAACTAAAAAAAAATCTTTAGTTGACAATTTTTTTAACAATTTTCATTACATCTTTTGGGTCCACCTTCATACAGGCATTATCTATCTTTTCAAGACATTCATGATACATGCAGTACTGACATTGAACAATCTTAGGGATATGGTATCTTTCTCCCAGATATCCTGGTGATGTTGGGCCGGGGATTAAAAGGACCTTGCAGCCGACCATCCTTGCTAACCACTGAGGGGCAGAGGGTACGGTGATGAGTAGATTGCTCGCCTTAAGTTTTTTCAGGGTATTTTGCAGGGGAAGAGAGGCGTCAAAGTCTCCCCAGACATAATAACCCTCTTTTAATAAAAGACTTTTTAACCCTTCACTAAATGGATATTGACGATTAGCTGCTCTTGCCTGAGTAGCTAAGGCAATAATTGGTTTACCTTCGGATTCTTTTTTTAGCTCTTCATCCTCTGCCAGATCAATACCCATATCTATCCTACCAGGTATGTTACAGCAGTGATTCAGATAATATTCAGGATATGAAGGGGTGTCTTCTCGTTTCCACCAGGGGCCTGAATGCCAAGCATCAATAGCAGGGAAGGTACTCTCAATGTATGCCCTTGAAAAAAAGAAAAAATCATTTGTTAATTTCCCATTTCCTGCCTGTTCAAGTAACTCTTTTATTGATTTATTGAGATAATTCCCTTTTACCATAATGCCGTTATCCTTTAGAAAACGGGTAAGAAAACAGGGCATGAACCAGGTATCAAGGTTATAGACGAGATCATATCTTCTTTTAATAATTCCTGTCCCAATTTTTGTAAAAGAATTAACCGCCTCTTCAAAATTATCAGGCCAATCCTTTGGGGAGAGGACAAGGATATCTTCCAGGCCTTGTTCAAGCTGGATAATCTCTCCTGCAGAGGCATAGGTAAGAAATGAAAATTTTGCATGAGGGTACGTTAGTCTTAATAAACGTAAGCCTGGTAGGCCTATACAGGCTACATCTCCAAGTCCCATAAGACGGATAACGAGGATTTTTTTTTCAATATGCATTATATCCGAGAAATATTCCCTTCCAGATAGTTAACCAAAGAATTTTAATATCAAAGGATAATGACCAATTTAAGATATAATAAAGGTCAT
Organism: bacterium; assembly: GCA_043802115.1. Classification (GTDB taxonomy): domain Bacteria; phylum SZUA-182; class SZUA-182; order JAZDLJ01; family JAZDLJ01; genus JAZDLJ01. The sequence continues at coordinate 4,269 of JAZDLJ010000182.1, forward strand.
ATTCTATACGTTTTTCCACAGAGGTGTTACCCCGCCAGCCGTTTATTTGTGCCCAGCCAGTCATCCCTGTTTTAACCTTATGTCTCAACATATAATTAGGTACATTTTGTTTAAATTCTTCAACAAAATGTGGACGTTCAGGTCTTGGCCCGACAAGGCTCATTTCTCCCTTTAAGACATTAATAAGCTGAGGGAGCTCATCAAGGCTGGTTTTCCT
>JAZDLJ010000236.1:0-10489 GCA_043802115.1 bacterium
TATAGATGAAGCACTCCTTCAGAGTGCTATTTGTTTTTTTACTGCTCCCAGGGTTGCGCTTCGCTTACCCTGGGCTAGTATGATATTTCCTTTCAGGAAATCAATAAGGTTCTTAGGATAAGACTATCCTTAACATAGTGAGTTGTGAATTCAACCGTACAGGTCAAAATTTTGTGCTTTAACACACTGGTTTTAACTAACAAAATCACTTAGAGTAACCTAAGTTGGAGTACTATATGTTCGATAATTTTTCTGGAACTAGTTATTTAGTACAAAGCGAGATTTGGCAATTGAAAGTTCCCTAATCTTCCAGTACATCCTCAGCACTTTATTAGTATACTCGCATGTACCAACATCCTTCCCGTGATTATAGGCAGTTACTGCCTCTATTATCCCTCCAAAACGTGTAATATACCTGGCCAGGATAAAAGTACCAAGGTTTATGTTTGTGTCAGGATCGAAGAAATTTTGTGATTTAATTCCTAATGCCTTAGCCCAAACATCGGGTCTCACCTGCATAAGTCCAACAGCATTGGCTTTACTTACTGCGTTTGGATTTACTCCACTTTCTACAGCTATAATAGCAATAACTAAATTATGATCTAGGTTTCTTAACCGACAATATTTTTCTATAGAATTTCCATAACTAATACTATCTTCTCTGTTTAATCTTGGATTGATTAATTTTAGTTTATTGGCACAAATTACAGCGGTATCAATTACTTCAATAAGTTCTCCCATCCTTTTTCTTTCTTCAATTATTTGCTTCTTTAATAATTTGACCTCTTTCTGGATATCTTTGTTTTGAAAAATGCTATAATCTATTTTTTGATTAGCTATGATTGGCTTTAATAGACTAAAGTAGATCATGGTAAAACAAATAATTAATTTTTTTTTCATAATAATACTCCTCCTTGTTTTTGTAGTGATGAGTGCAGTCATCATTATTTTTTGAGTGACCTTTGATGTTATATAATGCAAAGTAGATGCCATGAGATGAATTGCTAGGGAGTAATTACTTATTTTTCAAATAATAACGCCGTGTTATATCTAATGCATTTCTTGTTATTTTAATTATTTTAGGATAAAAATAGATTTCTAATTAAAATATAAAATTCTTAGTATATGGTTGATTTATAAGCGGTTTCTTGAGATAATCAATATTATCGTGTGTATAGAATTTATGAATGAAAACATAGAAAATATGAGAATGAAGGAATCAACGAGCGAAATTTTTTAAGGGGCAATTCACATTAACCACCTTCAGGGAAATACAATATTAATCAGGAGGATATACTTTAATATCATTAGTAAAAATTAGATGCGGTTGCCTTAAAAAGAGGGGTTGACATTAAATTTAAAGTAAGATAGTATCTAACATCTACTTTATAAAGACTTTTTCAAACATATTTTAATCTAATATAGTACTCCAACTTAGGTTTTTCCAAGTAATTTTGTTAGTTAAAACCAGTATATTAAGACATAAAGGCACTACAGTACAAAGTTTTTAAGTTTTTTTTATTTTTTTCCTTTGTGCCTCTGTGCCTTTGCTACTTTGTGCCTAAACAGCTAGTTACAAAACTAACTTGCATTACCTCAGAAAAACCTAAGTTGGAGTAGTATAATATAGTACTCCAACTTAGGTTTTTCCAAGTAATTTTGTTAGTTAAAACCAGTATATTAAGACATAAAGGCACTACAGTACAAAGTTTATAAGTTTTTTTTAGTTTTTTCCTTTGTGCCTCTGTGTCTTTGCTACTTTGTGCCTAAACAGCTAGTTACAAAACCAACCTGCATTACCTCAGAAAAATCTAACCTGGAGTAGTATGTAAAGACTTTTTCAAACATATTTTAGGCTAATATAAGTTTTTATGGTCTCTCACTTATTTGAGCACTTAACCCCTTATAATTTAGGAGAGTAGGAAGAATGACTAACTTTAAAAAATTTTCCCAAACTGCTGTAACCCTTTCAATTTTTGTCTATTTTTTTTTGCCAGGCTGTAGTAGTATAATCATTCCAAAACAGCCAAAGGATTCCCCTGGCAAACTAGAATTTCATTCCAAAAATAATAAGATACTTAATTCCAAAAATAAATCAATTCAAGATAGTAATAATAGTGCTTCAAATAATCTATCTTTGAATCTGAGAGATAATGATTATATCGATGATCGATTACAACAACAGGGATTAGAGGAAAAAAACAATTTAAGTGACAACCAGGAATTTTTTGGAGGAGATAGAGCCAATGAAGACCAGGAGATTGTAAATAATGAAGAAGCAGGTGGAAAAGAAGATGTAGGAGTAATTCTTGATCAAGCGCTGGAAATTTATCAAGAGGTTGAGGTCGTTTGGGCTAAAAATGATTTTGAAAAGGTTTTAATGCTTATAGATAATGCGTATGAGTTACTGCTTCAAGTTAATATTGACGAAGAATCACCTGAATTAACTCAACAGAAAGATGATCTTCGTCTCCTTCTTGCTCGAAGACTTGTTGAGATTTACGCCTCACAAAAGACAGCTGTGGGTGATAATGGGAAGAGTATCCCTCTTGTGATGAATAGTTACGTAGAACAGGAGATAAAGGTATTTCAGTCTATTGAACGGCAATTTTTTATAGATTCATACCAACGCTCTGGAAGATATATGGGGATGATTATAAGGGAATTTAAAGCTGCTGGATTACCTGAAGAATTGAGCTGGCTACCGTTAATTGAAAGTGGGTTTAAATCAAGGGCATTTTCACGGGCTGGTGCGTTGGGTATCTGGCAATTTATTTCTTCAACTGGGTATAAGTTTGGTTTGAAACGTACAGAATTTGTTGATGAACGTATGAATGTTTTATTAGCAACTAAGGCTGCGATTAACTATTTACATGACCTTCATGAACTTTTTGGGGATTGGACAACTGCTTTAGCTGGTTATAACTGTGGAGAAGGCAATGTCCTTCGGGCGATCAAATCACAGAAGATTAGATATCTTGATAATTTTTGGGACCTATATAAACGGTTACCTCGAGAAACAGCAAGATATGTACCGAGATTTATTGCCACCCTACACATTATAAAGGATCCCCAAAAATATGGGTTTGATTTTGGGCAACCGTATCCACCCTATGAGTACGAGGAGGTATTAGTTAATAAGCCATTAAAACTCTCTGTCCTCTCAGAGTCTGCTGGTCTGGGATCATCTATCTTAGGGGATATCAATCCTTCCTTAAGGTATGGTTCGACCCCTGACCACGATTTTTGGCTTAAGGTACCTAAGGGACAAGGGGAAAAGATCGTTGCTAAGGTATCATCTTTACCTAAATGGCTTCCTAGCCAGGAAAATCAATATAATGATAAATATAGATATGTTACTCACTATGTAAAAAAGGGAGAAACTCTATTTTCCATTGCCAGGAGATATTTTACGACACCTGCCAATATTGCTAAACTCAATCGTCTTTCCACCGCAAATAGGATTTTTCCTGGCCAAAGACTAAAGGTTCCAATGAGTAGTAGTAGGGTAGCATCAAAAAGTAAGGTGAGAACATATCACGTTCGGAAAGGAGATTGTCTCTCAATTATAGCTCAGAAATGCGGAGTTTCTATAAAAAGGATAAAACAACTTAATAAGATTAAAAATAATAATGTTAAGATCGGACAAAATCTTGTTATTGGAGATTAAATTTGCAACGGCTATATACTACTCCAAGTTAGGCTTTTCTGAGGGAATACATGTTAATTTTGTAACTAGCTGTTTAGGCACAAAGTAGCAGAGGCACAAAGGGAAAAAATAAAAAAACCTTAAAAACTTTCGACCTGTACGGTTAGAATAGTGCCTTTTTGCTCCGAAGGAGCATTTCATACTAGCCTAGGGTGAGCGAAGCGTAACCCTAGGTAATGATTTACATACCGATAGCACTCTGAAAGAGTGCCTCATAAATTATAATAAGCTCATCATATTACTATAGATGAAGCACTCCTTCAGAGTGCTATTTGTTTTTTTACTGCTCCCAGGGTTGCGCTTTGCTTACCCTGGGCTAGTATGATATTTCCTTTCAGGAAATTAATAAGGTTCTTAGGATAAAACTATCCTTAACATAGTGAGTTGTGAATTCTAATCGTACAGGTCGAAAATTAGGCATCCTTCATTTGTCAGTTTACACTTTTTTAAAAGATTATCCTAATTACAGGACAAAAATTTAGCTTACACAATTAAATTAGTGCCCTGCCGGTTTTCCCCGAAGGGGATAGATGTGAATAGCCATGGGTTTCAACCTATGGTAGAGATTAAACCAACAACCTCGACCCTTCCGGGGTCGAAAAACTATTTTTATTCCTTTTGAGCGAAGCGAGTTAGGCAATTTAGGGAAGCAATCTTAGAAAATTCAAAAAGCCTACTCTGACGAACGAAGCAAAGATTTCTGCGAACTTGTGCAAAATGCGTACCAGGAAAAACCTAACTTGGAGTAGTATATCTAAAAATTTTATGTTAATATAGTCTAGCATTTCCCAATTAACACTTAAAATTCAAAAGATAATATACTACTCCAAGTTGGGTTTTTCCAAGATAAAGCAGGTTGGTTTTGTTACTAACTGTTAAGGTACAAAGTGGCAAAGGCACAAAGGAAAAAAACAAAAAACCTTAAAAAATTTTGTGCCTAACATGCTGGTTTTTAACTAACACAATCACTAAGAAAAACCTAACTTGGAGTAGTATAACAAGGAAAATTTTGTAGCTAATGGAAAAAATTAAAGATATGAATCCCAGAAAAATTTTTAATCCTGTCCTTTTTTGGGATGTTGGAGAGATTGAACTGGAGAAGCACGCTGATTATATCATCAAACGGATATTAGAATATGGAGATGAAAATGATCTAAAAGCACTGAGAAAGATTTATTCAGATAAGATGATAATCAAAGTAGTTAAAACAAAACGGGGATTATCTGATAAGACACGCTTTTTTTGGATGCTTTATTTTCATATCCCTCTTGAGGAAATAACATGTTCGAAGATGTAATAACACCTGAGGCGAAAAAGGCGCTTTCTCAGATATCAAAGGCAGTAGAAAAATTCTATCTTGCTGGTGGGACAGGGCTCGCTCTCCAGCTTGGACATAGATTATCTATTGATCTTGACTTTTTTTCTTTTGAGTTATTTAATCTCGATGTACTCATCGAGAAAATTAATCCTGAAAAAATACTTTTTAGTGATGAAGGCACCATCCATTGTGAAAAAAATGGAGTAAAATTATCTTTTTTATTCTATCGAGAACCACTTGTATACTCAGAGCTAAGATGGTTGGATATTAAGATGGCAGACTGGAAAGATATAGCTGCTGAAAAAATTAAGGCTATCAGCCAGAGAGGCGCTAAAAAAGATTTTTATGATATCTATGCTGTGCTTAAGTTAAAACTCAGAATAAGTGAACTGTGTGAAATATTTAAAAAACGCTTTACTAGTTCAGGGATTAATAAATATCATGTCTTAAAAAGTCTAGTTTATTTTGAAGATGCAGAGGATGAACCAGAGCCAATTATTCTTATTAAAGATAACGACTGGCAATGGGAAAAGGTGAAGGGATTTTTTGAGGGGAATGTGAGGGAGTTTGAGAAGGGGCTGATAAGGGGAATACCCTGATCAACAGCACGCTGGCAGGAAGGTAAGTGCGATCGTTAATGGCTCTTCCCGTCTTTAGTGTGCTTTTGGAAGCTCTGAACTACACATGACTAGTCAAACACGGAAGAACTTTATTAGACATCTTTCCAAAATAATCTTTAATTAAAGTAGGAGAGAAGACAAAAAAATTTCGACCTGTACGATTAGAATAGTGCCTTTTTGCTCCGAAGGAGCATTTCATACTAGCCTAGGGTGAGCGAAGCGTAACCCTAGGTAATGATTTATATACCGATAGCACTCTGAAAGAGTGCCTCATAAATATAATAAGCTCATCATATTATTATAGATGAAGCACTCCTTTAGAGTGCTATTTATTTTTTTACTGCTCCCAGGGTTGCACTTCGCTTACCCTGGGCTAGTATGATATTTCCTTTTAGGAAATCAATAAGGTTCTCAGGATAAGACTATCCTTAACATAGTGAGTTGTGAATTCTAACCGTACAGGTCGAAAACTTTGTGCCTATGTGCCTTTGCTACTTTGTGCCTTAACAGTTAGTTACAAAATTAACCTGCATTTTTTTAGAAAAACCAAAGTTGGAGAAGTATATCCCCAGTGTAAGTCTAATAATCAAAATTTTATCCCTCAAAAAAAGTTCTATTTGTATCTAGCATATCTAAGGGATATCCTTCATTGCTCCATTCTTTATAGAAATTTTTAGTTAAGTCCTTTGAAAAAAATGGCTTAGTGGTTGAGTTGGAGATAGGTTGAGTGGGGAAAAAATTCGTTTTAGATATGAGTTTTTCATCTGGAAAAGGTGGTCGGATAGTTGAATGATTTATTGGTTGAGTAGGGAAAAAATCTGTTTTAGATGTGAGCTTTTTATCAGTAAATACTTGTTCCTGGTTCTTGGTTCTTGGTTCTTGGTTAATAATTAAAGTGGGAGATGGATTTTTATTCTCCTTTATGCCTTTATTAGAGATGTTTGTTTTATCTAAAGATGTTGGTTGATTATTATCAGTTAGTTGTTGCTCTCTATTAGAGGGTAAAGTAGAGGATGTGGAAATTTCATTTCGGAATATTGCTGGTTTATGATTTGGAATAATATCTCCCTTTATGGTACGTTGGGGTTCACGGATCAGATTAACCTCTTTCAAAGGTACTCCTGCTGACTTTTTCATCTCCTGTACTATGCCAGGGGTTTTATCCTTTGCTTCAACTAACATATTTTCTTCCTGAATTGGATTAGTTGCGATCAAAAGTAGTTGAACCTTTCCATTATAATTGTCATCAATAGATAAACCACTTACGATATTAGCATCTGTATTATTCTCCCCAATCTCTTTGTAAATAGCGTCAATAATAATGTTCATTTCCTGAAATTTAAAATCACTTCCACCTGTTATATAAATAAGTGCCCTTTTTGTGCCTTTAATGAGATTGTTATTTTCTAACATCTCAGAATTAAGGGCCTCCTTTACTGCTTTTTCAGCCCTGTTCTCGCCTTCTCCATACCCAATCCCGACATGAGCTAAGCCAGAATTTGACATAATCGTTTTTATATCAGCAAAATCAAGATTAATAATGCCTGTTTTTTGAATTAATCCAGAGATCTCTATGGTGGCAGCTTTAAGTAATTTATCAGCCTCCTTAAAACCATCTTTGATTTTGATATCTGCAGGTAACATTGAGAGTAATTTTTGATTAGAAAGGGTAATTATGATATCTGTATACTTTCTCAATTCACAAATACCGTTAGTTGCATTTCTCATCCGAATTGGTCCTTCCCATTTAAATGGTGTAGTAACAATTGCTATGGTCAGTATGCCCATTTTTTTTGCTAAACATGCGATAACAGGTGCGGCACCTGTCCCAGTTCCTCCACCCATAGTTGCAGTAATAAATATCATATCAGCGCCTGTAAGATGTTTTTTTATCTCGTCTATGCTCTCCTCGGCAGCCTCTTTACCTACGTTAGGCCTTGCTCCTGCCCCAGTTCCTTTTGTCTTTTCTTTTCCTATCTGAATCTTATTCTTAGTAATGCTATTATGTAATACCTGAATATCTGTGTTTACAGCTATAAATTCTATACCTGGTACCTTTACTTCTTCTTCTATCATCCTATTTAGGGCATTACATCCACCACCACCTACCCCGATTACCTTAATTTTTGCCTGAGTTAGAATACTAAGGGCAAGGTCTTTATTTAGGATAACACCTCCGTTTAAAGCATCCTGGTCGAACATAATTACCTCCTTTTTTTAAATACCGCAATTTTCAATTTTTCATACTTTATTCTTAACTTTTAATTAATTATACTACTCCAATTTAGGTTTTTCTTGGTACGTATTTTGCATGCGTTTGTAGAAATCTTTGCTTCGTTCGTTTAGTAATCTTTTTGAATTTTCTAAACTTGCTTCCCTAAATTGCCTAACTCGCTTCGCTCAAACATGGGCAATTTTTAACGGGAAGCTTTGCTAATAAAATTTACAAAAAGACTACTAAATAACTCTCTCCAGCAAAATTTCTACTGACGCATGCAAAAATTATGCTAGGAAAAACCTAACTTGGAGTAGTATATGTAAATAGTATTCCCAATAATTATTCGTTTTAAACTCTAGGGATGTTATTATTTTTTTTGATTTAACATTAGGGAGGAAACACTTTATTTTTCAAATGGTTTTTTTTTTGAAAAGGACAACCATGAATTATACTATTGACAGATATAGATAAAATATGTATTTTAACATTTAGGAATATTTGTTGTAGCTATGCTCAGGGTAATCGCATGAAAAATAAGGGAGGTAGAAGTGGATAATTATCATCGGATGGTAATGAGATTTCAGGAGGCAAAGGAATCCAGGTGACTATAGATATTGATCCCTGCAATATGCCTGTCTTATTATTATATGATTCAGCTCCTTTTTGGACACCTCATGAAAAGGACGAGGTCCGTTCATTATCATTACAACTTGGTCAAGCAATCTCCTCTGTAGGACATCCTATTAAGTTGCTCCCTTTATCTAGTAATGATCTGTCGTTAGTTTTAAGTTCCTACGATCCACTATCCCATATTGTATTTAATTGGTGTGAAAGTATTCCTGGGATGCCCCATAGTGAGTGGCTAATTGCCCAAAGCCTGGAATCTATGGGATTCGCATTTACTGGTGCGAGCGCTGCGGCGCTGGCTCTTACTCAAGACAAAAGACTTGTTAAAGAGATATTGAGTCAATCGAACATACCAACCCCTAAATGGCAAGTGTATGATTATCCATCAGCCGATGGTTGGGACCAGTTTCCTGCTATTGTGAAGGCTGTAAATGAACATTGTAGTGAAGGAATTAACCGTGAGTCTGTTGTCATGACAGAAAAAGAATTGATTAACAGGATTGCTTATATTCTGGAAACATATAAACAACCTGCCTTAGTTGAGGATTTCATTGACGGACGGGAGCTTCATGTTTCACTTTGGGGTAATGGCCATATTGAAATGCTTCCCCCGGCTGAGATGGACTTCTCGTTATTCTGTGAAGTTCAGGATCGTTTATGTACCTACGATTCTAAATTCATACCGGGATCAGTGCATTATGAGGGGATAAGGACATTACTACCAGCTCCACTAAATAATAATGAATTGCAAACAATAGAAAAGGTCTGTAAGGCAGCATATGAGCTAATGGGATGTCGCGATTATGCCCGTGTTGATGTAAGAATTCGTGATGGGGTGTTTTATGTCCTGGATGTTAATCCTAATGCTGATATTAGTATGGATGCTAGTTTGGCTTGTGCTGCTGAACTTGTTGGCTACTCATATGGAGAGACTGGAAGTCGTATAGTTAGATTGGCAGCCCAAAGACATCCCGTCTTAGGAAAAAAGTGAGGCCATCGTTAGGTTTTTCTGAAGTAATACAGGTTAGTTTTGTAATTAGCTGTTTAGGCACATAGGGGGAAAAAAATTAAAACTTTGTGCTTTAATATACTGGTTTTAACTAACAAAATCACTTGGAAAAACCTAAGTTGGAGTACTATAGATTTTTAGAATTTTTTTAAAAAAACAAACTAATAAACATAAGCGCTGGTTTTAATTACCAAGTATTTGGAAAACCAAAGTTGGAATAGTTTATACACATTAAGGGGTTCAAAGGGAAGGACGAAAAGAATAATTGGTTCTTGTCCTTTTTAAGGAAGGTCAGGCCTGATACTGAAACTATCAGGCCTTTTCAAGATCTATTTATTATAAGACTTCTACATTTACAGCTTGATAACCTTTAGAGCCTTTTTCAATATCAAATTGAACTTTTTGGCCGTCTTCTAACTTTTTGTAGCCTGAACCTTTAATTGATGTATGATGTACGAATACATCCTCACCTGACTCAGGGCTAATAAACCCATAGCCTTTTTGGCTGTTGAACCATTTAACTGTTCCTTGTGTCATAATTAAATAACCTCCTTTCAATATAATAATTATAATAGCATAAACAGATAAAAAAAAAAACCGCAAGGTAACTAATTTTTATACCTTACGGTTAAAAATTCAGATCCGCTTATTTATTATGTAGAACTATAATAAAGTATTTTGCTGGATTTGTCAATAAAAATTTTATAGACCCTGTAAAATTTTTAATCCAGGCTTTTAATGCTATTACCACTTAATTAAATTGTCCTACAACGTCAATTAGTTTTAAACAGTCGTTGTAGTGTCCCGAAGGGACAATTGAAAATAGCCCAGCAATTTATTGCTAGGTTATACTACTCCAACTTAGGTTTTTCCAAGTGATTGTGTTGGTTAAAACCAGCATGTTAAGGCATAAAGGTATTGAAACACAAAGTTTTTTTAAGATTTTTTTTGTTTTTTCCTTTGTGCCTCTGTGCCTTTGCTACTTTGT
>JAZDLJ010000260.1:0-2857 GCA_043802115.1 bacterium
CAAAATTTAAAAGACATTTCGATCCTTATCTCAAAAAAAGTTAAAAAGATCGAAAAAGGGGACAACTGTTTCTTAGCCTCAAATCGGCCACTGCCTGCTTAAAGCAATATTTTATTCTCTGACTATCTTCTGAATCGCTGCAAAACAACAATGTCATTGACAAAAATTTAAAGTATGTTATATTACATAAAAAAAATTTAACCTATACTGAAATCATCTATTTCAAAAAGTAACGCTTATAATGGGTGAAATTAAAAAACTTTATTTATTCATCGTAAGCATAATCATTAAATTTCAAAAAACATACTAGTAGACAAGGTAAAAAGAGTACCTACTGTTTATTAGAAGTATGTAGGGAGGAATAGCTAAATGAGCAAAAAAGACTATCTATTCTCCTCAGAATCTGTAACAGAAGGACATCCAGATAAAATTGCTGACCAGATATCCGACTCTGTCCTTGATGCAATTTATAAAGAAGACCCTCTGGGAAGAGTTGCCTGCGAAACTTTACTTACTACAGGATTGGTTTTTGTTGCGGGAGAGATTAGCACCTCCTGTTATGTTGATATCCCTAAATTGGTAAGACAAACTATAAAAGACATTGGTTATACCAGAGCAAAGTTTGGATTTGATTGTGAGACCTGTGCGGTAGTGACTTCAATAGATGAACAATCTCGAGATATTGGGCAGGGAGTAGATATTGGAGGGGCAGGCGATCAGGGGATAATGTTTGGATACGCCTGTAATGAGACCGAAGAATTAATGCCAATGCCTATTATGTACGCCCATAAACTTGTAAGAAAATTATCCGAACTTCGTAAGAACGGAATTTTGGACTACCTAAGACCTGACGGTAAATCTCAGGTTACCGTTGAATACGTTAACAATAAACCCTCAAGAATTGAAACCGTGGTTATTTCTTCTCAACATAGTCAGGATGTAAGCAATAAAGAAATAAGAGAAGATATTATTGAAAAGGTAATCCAAAGCGTTATTCCTTTAGAATTATTAGATGATGACACAAAATATTATATCAATCCAACAGGAAGATTTGTTGTTGGAGGACCTCAAGGGGATACAGGTTTAACAGGGAGAAAGATTATTGTTGATACCTATGGCGGAGTTGGTAGCCATGGGGGTGGGGCATTTTCTGGTAAAGATCCCTCCAAAGTGGATCGATCAGCTTCTTATATGGCTCGTTATGTAGCTAAAAATATTGTAGCATCTGGCTTGGCTGAAAGGTGTGAAATCCAGCTTGCCTATGCAATAGGAGTAGTAGAACCTGTATCTATCATGGTAGATACCTTCCAAACTGGAAAAATTTCATTGGAAAAGCTAAGAGATTTAGTAAAAAGAAATTTTGATTTAACCCCTGGTGGAATCATCAAAAATTTAAATCTAAGAAGACCTATTTATAAACAGACAGCCGCCTATGGACATTTTGGCAGAACAGAACCTGAGTTTACCTGGGAAAAGACTGATAAGGCTGAAATATTAAGGAAGGAAGCAGGGGTGTAACTCTTCCCGTGTAATTGCTCACTCCCCCCTTTAAAAGATTAAAAAACAATATTCACCACAGAGACGCAGAGGACACAGAGAAAAAATAAAAGATATGAAAATCATGTAGTTCTCTGCGTTCTTCGCGTCTCTGTGGTGAAAAATGTAGTTAATAGCCTTCCTAATCACGGTAAGGGGGTGAATAGTTACCTTCCCGTTAGTGTAAAGTCAGTGGAATATGAAGAGCTTTTTTCATCCCCCTAAGCTTGCTTCCCTAAATGCCTTTAGAATAATCTTTTTGTAGGGGTAAGGCTTGTCCTTACCCTTTTAATTATTTGGGCAACCTACAGATAATTTTTAACCGTACAGGTCGAAAATTTTTGTCTTCTCTTGCCCTAGAGAATAGAGTATTTATTTTGGAAAGATGTCTAATGAAAATATGACTTTTTCAGTAAAATCTATTTCTTAAAATGTATTTCCAGGCATCCTTCATTTACTAGTTTATACTTTTAGGGCGTATTTTTTAGAAAGCAAAAAAAACAAAAAATTTTTTAGACACGGATTAACACAGATTTACACGGATTAAAACTTTTTAATTAGCGTTAGTTAGATATAATACTTAATGTTTATTAGGTTGATTATTTTAGTAGCGTTTTTAAAAAATTTGTGTAAATTCGTGTCTAAATAATAGAAAGTGTAAACTACTTTTGCCTCTTAATGAAGGATGTCTATTCCCATGGTAAAAAATATTGCATGTTGTGAGTGCAATTCCAAAAAGAGATCGACCGTCCTTTTAGCAACCATTTGGATCGAAAATTTTTTTCTAACCAATTCTCGACCTTTTTTGCCCATCTCTCCTCCACAATCGGGTAAACTAATAAGCTTGGTAATAGCAGCAGCTAAGGCATTTATATCTTTAGGAGGTACAAGAAAACCTGTCTCTTGATCAATAACTAATTCTCTTACTCCTCCAACATCTGTAGCGATTACAGGCTTTGATGCAGCCATAGCTTCTAAAATGCATAGAGGAAGACCTTCAAAAACAGATGCCAGGATTAGACCGTCTGAGATATGCAGGATTTGAGGGATATCCTCCCTATGCCCAATAAAACGCAGTATATTTTTAACAGAAAGTTTTTCGGCCAGATTTATCAGACTCTCTCTCTCTTCACCATCACCTACAATAAGGACTATTAACCTTGGATAATTAGGTTCTAGCAACTTAAGACAGTTTAATAGATATTTATGTCCCTTTTGGGTTGTTAGACGTCCAATACAAGCCAACAGGGTATCATTCTGGTTTATTTTAAATTCATGATAGAGATAATAACTGTCTTGATTCTTTTCATATTTATCTATA
>JAZDLJ010000297.1:0-2392 GCA_043802115.1 bacterium
AGTTATTTCTCCTATTGAAGATACACCTGCCTATAATGCAGGATTAAAAGCTGGCGATACGATTATCAAGGTGGATGGAGAACTGACTAAGGATATGTCTGTTACGGATGCAGTAAAAAAAATCAGAGGTAATAAAGGCACCCCTGTAGTCTTAACTATCTTTAGAAAGGGATTAGAAGAAGCTAAGGATTTTAAAATTATAAGGGATAGTATTAGACTAAAAACAGTCTTGTCTAAAATACTAGAAAATAACATAGGTTTTATTAGAATTAAGTCCTTTAGTAATCTTACTTCCAAGGATTTTAAAAATGAGCTTAATCAATTAGAAAAGAAAAAGATAACAGGGCTGATCATTGATTTAAGGAATAATCCTGGTGGATTACTTGATGTAGCTGTAGAAGTGGCTAGTGAATTTATTGAAAAAGGAAAGCTTGTAGTTTATACCAAGGGTAGGGTAAGAGATCAAAATGTAGAATATTCTTCCTCTGTTTTAAGTCCACACAACGACTATCCTTTAGTAGTCCTGGTAAATTCTGGTAGTGCTAGCGCCTCAGAGATTGTAGCAGGGGCTATACAAGATCAAAAAAAAGGGATTATTGTTGGGACACAGACCTTTGGAAAAGGTTCTGTCCAAAGTGTTATTGATTTAAGTGATGGATCCGGCTTACGTCTAACAACAGCTAAATACTATACTCCTTCCGGACGATCTATCCACGGTAAAGGGGTTGTTCCCGACATAGAGGTAGAAGAGGTTATTACAGTTTCAAAAGACACCCTTACCTTCAAGCCAAAGGTCTTTAGAGAGAAAGATCTTGATGGATTTGAATTAAATATGCCAGGGACAAAAGAAGAAATGGAAGAAGAAAACAAAGATAAATCAATAAATGATCCAGAAAAAAGAAAGATTGAAGGACAAAAGACAGATGAAAAAGAAAATAAGGATTTAACTGTAAGAGATAATCAGCTTGAGGAAGCTATTAATATAATTAAGGTTGCCAAAATATTTAAAGAAAACCTTATGGTTAAATAAAGAGAAATAAGGTGTTATTTACTACTCCCTGTTAGGTTTTTCTAAGGTAATGCAGGTTAATTTTGGAACTAACTCTTAAGGCACAAAGTAGCAAAGGTACAGAGGCACAAAGAAAAAAACCTTAAAAAATTTTTGTGCCTTTGTGCCTTAACATACTAGTTTGAAGTAACACAATCACTTGGAAAAGCCTAACTCGGAGTAGTATAGAAGTAATGAAATCCTTTATAAGGTTTAATTACAAAAAAGCCTTCTGGCTATCTATAATAGTAGTAATATTACTACTTATTATAGATATTATTCTATTTGATTATATAAGATTTGTTAAGGATAATAATAGCTCGTATATTGTAAAGTATTTTATTTATGATATTCCTGAACTTAAAGAAGAAAAAAAAAATGGATCAGTTCCTCCAGTAATAGATGTTAAACCAAAGGTTAATGATTTTAAAAAAAAAGTATCCAGCGAAAGGAAAAAAAAGAAGACAGCTAACTCTATTTTTAAGGTAGCAATTATTATTGATGATCTTGGACAAAATCCAGAGACTGTCTCTACCTTAATAGGGATAAACAAACCTTTGACTTTTGCTATCCTGCCCCATTTACATTTTTCTAAAGAGATTGCTACGCGGGCTAAAAAAGCAGACCAAGAGGTTATTCTACATCTGCCATTGGAACCACTGCCATCTCCTGATATTGTATGTGATCAGACGTTCCTATTAACGAGCATGACTGATGATGAAATAATCTCTAAACTAAGAAAATTCATAGCTGAGGTCCCTTATATTAAGGGTGTAAATAACCATATGGGTTCTATGTTTACGTCTAATAAGACAAAAATGACAGTTGTGCTTAACGAATTAAAAGCTAATAATCTTTTTTTTATAGATAGTAGAACCATCGCACGAAGTGTAGCTTATAAAATAGCTAAAGATATAAATATGCGGGCAGGGATAAGAAATGTCTTTTTAGATAGTAAGCCTGGAGAAGCATTTGCAAAAAAAAAATTAGTCGAACTAGTAAGGTATGCTAAAAAAACGGGAAAGGCTATTGGCATTGGACATCCTAATACAACAACTATTAAGGTTCTCCAGGAGGTCTTACCTAATATTGAAAACCAAGGGATCATCTTAGTTCACGTTTCTGAAATAGTAGAATAGACATCTTTCTAAAATAAATATTGTATTCTCTAAGTATCCAAGGGCAAGAGAAAACAAAAAATTTGACCTGTACGATTAGAATAGTGCCTTTTTGCTCCGAAGGAGCATTTCATACTAGCCTAGGGTGAGCGAAGCGTAACCCTAGGTAATGATTTATATACCGATAGCACTCTGAAAGAGTGCCTCATAAATTATAATAAGCTCA
>JAZDLJ010000328.1:0-5558 GCA_043802115.1 bacterium
ACAGATTAAATTTTTGATTAACTACGAGATCGTTTAATTTTTAATGTTTTTAAATCCGTGTTAATCCGTGTCTAAAAAGTCTTTTTCTTTTTATTATTTAAAGTCTGTTCTTAGCTTACCATACTTTTTGAAGAGGATACACTAAATTGATAAATGAAGGATACTGAAAATAACAAGACTTATAACGGGTATAAGATATAGAAAGGACAAAATTATGGATCAAAAAAAAATGAAGATACTACTTGTTTCTTCAGAAGTAGCCCCTTTCGCTAAGACAGGGGGATTGGCAGATGTAGCTGGCTCGTTACCTAAGGCATTAATAAAACTAGGCCATGAAGTTAGGATAGTCTTACCTTATTATCAGATGGTAAAAAAGGGAGGATTTGAAACCAAAGAGATTAAAAGGGGATTAAAGGTTAATATTTCCAATAAGGAAATTTATTTTGACCTTTATGAAACTACAGCTTCTGGCCTTGATAAAGTCTATCTAATAAAAAATGATGCCTATTTTGATCGTGAAGAACTTTATGGTACACCCAAAGGAGCATACGAGGACAATGCTGAACGTTTTACCTTTTTTTGTAAGGCTGTCCTCTCAATCAATAAGCATCTTAATTTTAAACCCGATATAATCCATAATAATGATTGGCAGACAGGCTTGATTCCTCTGTATCTTAAATCAATATATAAGGATGATGTCTTTTATAAAGGGACAAAGACAATCTTTACACTCCACAATCTGGCTTACCAAGGAAGATTTTGGCATTATGATATGCATATTATTGGTCTTGGCTGGGAGTACTTTCATCCTGATGGAATAGAGTTTTATGGGGATATCTCTTTTTTAAAAGCTGGGATTGTTTATAGTGAGCTTATAACTACTGTAAGTCCTACCTATAGCAAAGAGATCCAAACCCCAGAATATGGACATGGTATGGAAGGGATACTTCGTCATAGGAGTAAAGACTTGTATGGGATTTTAAATGGTATTGATTATGACTTTTTTAATCCAGCAACCGACAAAAATATTGTTGCTAATTATGATATTAATACAATAGAGAAAAAGGCTGCTGATAAAAATGCCCTCCAAAAGGAACACAATCTACCCCTCAAAGATGTGCCTATTCTTAGCATGATTACCAGACTTGATGATCAAAAAGGTCTTGATCTTGTCACAGCAATAATGGATTGGTTAATGAAGCAGGATCTTCAATTTATCCTTTTAGGGACAGGACACATGAAGTATCACCTTATACTTAATGAGATTGCCCAGAAGTATCCTAATAAAACAGGGATAAATATTACCTACGATCCTAAATTAGCTCAGAGGATATATGCCGGAAGTGATATATTTATTATGCCCTCGCGATATGAACCTTGTGGTTTAGGACAATTGATTAGCCTTAGATATGGGACAATCCCTATTGTGAGACAGACAGGAGGATTAGCTGATACAATAGTTAATTATTCTGAAAATCTTAAGACCTCTAATGGTTTTTCTTTTCTAAATTATACAAAAGATGCCCTAATAGCAACTATCCAAAATTCCCTTGGAGTATATAGAAACAAAAAGGAGTGGAATCTATTGGTTAAACAAGGGATCTCTCAGGACTTCTCCTGGGATCAATCGGCATGTGAGTATGTAAAAATTTATACACTTGCACTGGGTATAAAGTAGCTTTTTTACTTTATACCCAGTGCAAGTGTTGTTTTAAAAAAATAATATTTTTAGTACTACATTTTTCAAGCTTAATGAAGGATGCCAAATAATGACTATAAAGGAGGTGTAGATTACAATGGTAAAAGATTTTTCAATTGAAATAGCTTATGTTGAAACACATAAAGAAGAATTAATAAAAGAATATCTAAATAAATTTATTTTAATTAATGGTCAGAAAATAGTAGGCTCATTTGATAGTTACCAACATGCAGCAGAAGAAGGTTTACAATTATTTGGAGAAGATGGAAAATTTTATATTCATCAAGTACTTGAAAAAGAACCTGTCAATTTCATTATGGAGGCGACTTTATGATAAATACATATAGATATGGAGGTCAGGGTAAACAAAATCAAGATGGACGGGAAACTATTGTCCAGATTTCTCCTCCAACAGTATTAAATCGTTTTGGAGCATTCTTACAAGTAAGCATTACCCATCCCAAAAGTGTCCAACAAGATTTTCAGAAAAAGGGCGAATCGACACCAACTTTAACTATAAAAGCAATGATTGATACAGGTGCAAGTGGGACTGTGATAACACCCAAAATAGCTGAATCACTAAAACTAATCCATACGGGGTACCAAAATGTGTTATCTGTTCAAGACGAACAAAAGAGACCTGTTTATTATGGATTCATAATATTTCCATGGGGACGTGGGAAGGAAATTCCAATGATAGCTTGTCCATTGAAAGGAGGTAGTTTTGAATGTCTGATAGGAAGAGATATTCTAATGCATTGGCACTTTACCTATAATGGGACAGATGGTTCTATTACTATTTGTGATTAAATTAGAATTATTGGTGAAGCAGGTGGTGAAAAGTTGAAACTAGATCCAAACACATTGAATAAGTTAAATATAATTGGTAATTCATCTCTTAATTTAAAAAGAAGATTATCTCAGATCGCCCTTTTAGTTACAGAGGTATTAAAGGTAGATGTCTGCTCCATTTGCATGCGAGAGGAAAAAAACGACACTTTAATCTTGAAAGCTACAATAGGTCTGAATCCAGAGCTTATAGATAATCTTAAATTCAATATAGGTGTTGGAGTAGCAGGTCTGGCCTTTGAGAAAAATGAACCAACCATTGTTAAAAATCCAACTCTTTCTGACGTTTCTGTTTTTGAAAAAGAACCTTATAAATCCATCCTGGCAGTTCCCCTAAGTTATAAGAATGCAAAACTTGGTGTATTGGTTGTTCAAACTCCTGAGATAAGGGAGTTTAATCAAGAAGATGTTTTATTATTAACCACACTTGTTAGTAAAACCACAGGGCTTATTCGAAATGCCCAGTTGCATTCACAACTAACAAAATTATCAGCAGAGAAAGAGACAAGGGTTAGAGAACTATCACTTTTATATGATATTGGAAAAGCAATGCGCAGTACAATGAAGCTAGATACCCTGCTTAATGTAATCCTAACAGTTGTTACAATGGGAGGAGGTATGGGATTTAATAGGGCAGTCCTATTATTAATAAATGAGAGGACTAATGTCCTTCAAGGGATGATGGGGGTTGGACCAAGTAGTGCAGAGGAGGCCTACGCTATCTGGGAAGAGATAAAAAATGTGAAAGGTTCATTAATTAATAATATTCTTTCTGAGGATGTCGGTAAAACAATAATCTTTAATAATAAACACAGGATGATAGAGAACAACCAACAGACATCTTCAGATGAATTAAAGTTTGACAAATTAGTTAAGGGGATAAGAATCCCTTTAGATAGAGATCATAACGTCTTAGTAAAAACAGTGCTCGAAAAGAAGGTTTTTAATATTAAAGAAGGAGATACAAGTCTAACTATAGAACCAGAGATTACTAATCAGCTTGGGGCTAAAAATTTCGCTACAATACCTCTTATTGCTAAAAATAAGGTTATAGGGGTTATCCTTGTTGATAATTTGTATAATAATAAACCCATCCTTGATGAAGACCTTGCCTTCCTGAAAATGTTCACAATTCAGGCAGGTTTGGCGATAGAGAGTACCCAACTCTACCAAAGTCATAAAAAAATAAACCTGGAACTACAAGAGATCGAATCGCGACTACTTCAGACTGAAAAGTTTGCAGCCCTTGGAGAGATGGCTGCTAATGTTGCTCATGAGATAAGGAACCCATTGGTAACTATTGGTGGTTTTGCTCGTAGATTAAATAAGACCTTAAATGATAAGGAGCCTGAAGGAAGATATAGTAATATTATTGTTAATGAAGTAACTAGATTAGAAAATCTTGTCCAGGATGTCTTGAGTTTTTCTAAGGAAACACCTCCTTCATGTGAAGAACATAATATAAATGAGTTGCTAGAGGATACCCTTAGATTATTTAGTGAAGATTTTAAGGAGAATAGGGTTGAAATAATTAAAAAATTATTCACTACTCTACCTCCTGTGAGTGTTGATAGTAAACAATTAAAACAGGTCTTTACTAATCTACTCTATAATGCCCTGTATGTAATGCCAAACGGTGGTCAATTATGGATAAAAACTTATTTAATAAATGAAGAGCTCAAACAGAAGGTAGTCATAGAGATTGGAGATACTGGAGGAGGAATTCCCTTAGAGGTTATTGATAATATATTTAATCCATTTTTTACTACAAAATCAACAGGTACAGGTTTAGGTCTGGCTTTAGCTAGAAAGATCGTAGAAAATCATGGAGGGACTATTGAAGTTGATAATAGGGTGGGAGAAGGGGTGAACTTCATTATAAAACTAATGATGAACGATGAAATAAAAAAAAGGAGGAAATAATTTATGGAAAAAGTAATCTTAGTTGTCGATGACGAAGAAGATATTAGACTATTATATAAGGATGAGTTAACTGATGAGGGGTATGAAATTGTTTTGGCGGAAAATGGCAAAGAGGCCCTTGAGAAGATAAAAGAGAAGATGCCAGACCTTATTACACTAGATATTCGAATGCCAAAAATGGATGGGATGGAATTTTTACGAAGACTAAGAGAAATTGACCGTGACTTACCTGTTATTCTTTGCACTGCTTATGGTGATTATCGGCGTGATTTTAGGGCATGGGCATCTGATGTCTATATAACCAAATCATCCAATCTGGATGAATTAAAGACTACGATTAAGCAGTTGCTATCTAAACAAAAAAAAGATTAAACCTTAAAATCGTGAATTGTGTAGATTGAATAAACCTTAATTCCTTCCGCTTCAATATTCTGTTGACCATTTTCTTCACATCTATCTACAAGAGCAATCGCACATAGTATATTTAACTCATGCTCCCTGGCAATATTAATTGCTTGCAAAGTCGACTTACCTGTAGTAATAACATCATCCAAAATTACTACAGTATCACCCTTTTCAACATTTCCTTCAATTTGCAGACCCATCCCATGATCTTTACGCTCTTTTCGAATAATAAAGGCATTAATCGGATTTTTATTAATGAAGGAAGTAAAGGAAACAGATGTTGCAATTGGATCAGCTCCGAGAGTAAGACCGCCTACAGCCTTTGGTCTAAGGGCAAGTTCCTGTATTTTATCGTACACTATTTGTCCAACAAGAGATTGTCCTTCTGCAAGAAAAGTAACTTTTTTCATATTGAAATAAAAACAGCTTTTTTTACCAGAAGCTAAAGGAAATGAAGGAGTATCACTTCCTTTAAATGCCCTTGTTTTAATTAGTTCTTTTAATCTTTCTTTAAGATTGTCTGTCATATTTTTAAAATTAAAGGTATCTTCTTCAAACTTCAAGGGAAAAGATAAAAACTAATATTTTTTTGACACGGATTAACACGGATTTACACAGATTAAATTTTTGATTAACTACGAGATCGTTTAATTTTTAATGTTTTTAAATCCGTGTTAATCTG
>JAZDLJ010000352.1:0-2168 GCA_043802115.1 bacterium
TATTAAATCTGAGGAAATGACAGTTTTATTTTGTAGCCAACGTAAAAATTCAATCCAAAGATCATATTTTTTAACCTGAAAATCATCTATTCCTTCCTTTACATCAAAACGCTGACAGCCTTGTTCCCAGACCCAGTCACCAACAACCCTTACTATAAATTTCTTTCCCCTTAGTTTTGTAGCCAGCATAGCCGGCAAACCAGCACTAATAGTTCCTTGAGCATAAACTATATCTACTTTTTTTGCTCTCTTAAAACACTTCCAAAAATAAACCATGTGCCTAATTCCTTTTGGAAGTTTTCTAGAAACCCGCTCCACATCATCCTGAATTTCTTCTCTGTCATCCTGAGGAATCGAAGGATCTATTCCTCCTATTCCTCCTATTCCTCCTTTTCTAAAGGAGGTGGTCGTAGACCGGAGGATTTTTCTAAAGGAGGTGACGGAGTCGCCCGCCTGCAACGATGTAGCAACTTCGGGCAGGGAGGATTTAGAAATCCCTCCCCCTTTGGGTACTCCCTTTAGAAAAGGGAGAATATATCCTTTATTGTCATTCAGAATGACATCATCACTATAGCTTAGAATTTTGATATTAAAATTTTCTTTCTCTAACTTTTCTAATAACAGCTTGCTATAAGTTGCAGGTCCCCCAATGTCAGGAGGATAAATACCAGTTGCTATTAAAATATTCTTTTTTTTCTTTAAAATGTCTTTTAAAACAATATTTATAGAACTAGCAACTACTTCCCAAGAATATTTTTCTCTCACTAATTTGTAAGCATTATCAATAACATTCTCCATATTCTGAATATTGTTCAGAATATAATCCAACTTAGCCGCCAAAGAAAAAGCGTCATCTGGCTCTACTAAAAAGCCTGTCTCTTTCTCTTTGAGAAAGTCTGTAATTCCACCGACTGGTGTACCAACCGTTACCAAACCTGACGCCATTGCCTCTAAGAAGGCATTTCCTAAACCTTCTGATCGAGAAGGTCTAATAAAAACACTAGCTCTCTTAAAATAGCTAGGAAGTTCGCTCTGATGAACCTCTCCAACAAAAATAACATTCCCTTCAACATCAAGCTTCTTGGTGAGAGCTCTAAGATTACTCTCGTCACTACCACCACCAACAATTAAACATTTCACATCAGGAACTGTTAACTTAAGTTTAGCAATGGCCTTTATTAGAGTATCTACACCATTTTTCTCAACTAACCTTGAGGCTGTTATGATAGTTCTTTTATCTCGTTCTTCTTCTATTTTTTTAAAAATAGATAAATCTACTCCATTAGGAACGATTGTTATAGGACAGCTAGCCCCTCTATCTAGAACATAATCCTTTAGATATCTGCTAATAACATGAATGTGATCTGCTTTTTTAATAACCTTCTCACTCCAGAACTTTATCAATCCCCACTTGGCCTGATCCAATCTCTTTCTAGAACTTCCCTCTTGGACGGTTAAGAAAAGGGGCTTATTTGGGTATCTTAATTTGTAAAAAAAAGAAGCTATTGCTCCATAAGATAACTGAATAGACCAAATAACATCACAATTATTTCTCCAAAAAAATCCCCAAAAAGGTAACAAAAACTTGTCCCAGGAATAACCAAAACCTACTCTATGAACGTTAATACTACCAACTCTTTCTTTTTTAAGATTAGATTTATTAAAACGTGGTGTGACTAGATTGAAGTCATAATCATCAAGTCTATCAGTAGTTTTTTGAACAGCAATTTCCGCTCCACCAACTTGTGGGAAGTAATTAGTCGTAAATATTAATATTTTCTTTTTAGTCTCCATTTTATGGAATAGACTTTTTAACCCAAATATTATACAATATTTTAACGAATACGACAACCCCCCGTTGTCGTCCTGAGTCCTTCGATCTTACTCAGGATAAACTTCGCAAAGCGAAGTCGAAGGATCTCATAGAAATATAAACTTGCTAAGATCTCTCGATAAACTCGAGATGACGGCGGGTAGAAAATATGACTAAAGTCTTGTTTATCATCACTCAATCAGAGCTAGGAGGCGCTCAACGCTGGGTTTTTGATACTGCTACAAATCTAGATAAAAATCGTTATGAGATAGTAGTGGCTAGCCAGCCAGGACCTCTTTTGGATAAACTTCGAGAGAAAAGTATAAAAACTATTGAAATTAGTAGTTTTACTCGC
>JAZDLJ010000361.1:0-2042 GCA_043802115.1 bacterium
GGGACAGAAATCTTTTTAAAAATCAAATTATTACAAGGTTTATTTAACAAAAAAATTTCGATTTTTATCTAATTTTTAGTGAAAAGAGGGTTTTCTTACTAAAAATCGGTATTATTTTCTTCAAAAAAAGAACCATAATATGCTAATTATCAACAGATTATATTTCCCATGTAACTACACCAGTGCCTTTCTTGTGGGATAAAAGAGGATTGGAAAATGCTTCAATCCTTGAAATCATCAAACTATACTACCAGGTGGGAAGAATTACCCATTGTGAAGGCAGGTTAAATTTATGTGTGGAAGATTTGCTCAATTCAGTCCTCTAAAGACCTTAGAGAAGACATTTTATATCCATAAAAATAACTTGTGAAGTAACTCCAAGTTACAACATTGCCCCACTCCAAGAGGTTTTGTCTATAATCAATAACAATGGGAATGAACTTTTAAAACTACATTGGGGATTAGTGCCTTCCTGGTCTAAGGATAAATCTGGGGCAGCTAAATTGATAAATGCCAGGATTGAAACTACTGCTGAAAAACCAAGTTTTAAGAAACCATTAAGACTACAGAGATGCCTAATAATTGCAGATGGATTTTATGAATGGAAGAAGACAGATACATACATAACAAATTTTTTAAATCCAGTGAATTAACAGAAAAAATTGCAAAACAGGTTAGTAAATATTCAGAAAATCCACATCAAACCGCCATTTAACAGAAGGTTAATTTTAGACCTTACCTTGACTAAAGGTATGAAAAATGATATTATCGAAACAATTCTTTCGAATGGAACATGAAGTTTATGATGAAAAATCGGCATCCTTCATTTACTAGTTTACACTTTTAGGGCGTATTCTTTAGAAAGCAAAAAAAACAAAAAACTTTTTAGACACGGATTAAAACCTTTTAATTAGCGTTAGTTAGATATAATACTTAATGTTTATTAGGTTAATTGTTTTAGTGGCGTTTTTAAAAAATCTGTGTAGATCAGTGTCTAAATAATAGAAATTGTAAACTACTTTCGCCTCTTAAACGAAGGATGCCGAAAAATCTTAATATTTACAAATAAAAACAGGAGAACCTGATGCAACAAGCTAAAATAGGTATTATTGGTGGAAGTGGGCTTTATCATATTGAAGGATTAACAAATGTTGAAGAAATTTCTCTTGATACCCCTTTTGGTAAACCATCTGATGTTTATATAAAAGGAACTCTCGAAGATACTGATGTTGCCTTTTTACCTCGACATGGAAGAGAACATACCATATTACCTTCCGAACTGAACTTTAGGGCAAACATCTTTGGCTTTAAAAAATTAGGGGTTGAACATATTATTTCGGTTAGCGCTGTTGGCAGTATGCGAGAGAATTTGAAACCTACAGATATACTTATACCTAATCAGTTTTTTGATCACACAAAGGGTAGAAACAATACCTTTTTTGGGAATGGCTTAGTCGCCCACATTAGCCTGGCTGATCCTACCTGCCCTCAATTAGATAATATCCTTTACAAGGCAGGTCAAGAGATTGGATGTAATATTAATAAGGGGGGAACATATATCTGTATTGAAGGCCCTCAATTCTCCACTAAAGCTGAATCAAATATCTATCGCAAATGGGGAGTAGATGTAATTGGAATGACCAATATTTCTGAGGCAAAGTTAGCCAGGGAAGCTGAGATTTGTTATTCTGTCTTAGCATTGGTGACTGATTATGATGTTTGGCATGAGACCGAGGAAAATGTCACTGCCGAGGCTATAATAAAAATACTTAATCAGAATGTCGATGTTGCTAAGCAGATTATAAAAAAGGCGCTACCCAAGATTACCTCTGAAAGACCTTGCCTATGCGCATCTGCCTTAGGAACAGCCTTGTTAACACCTAAAGATAAAATTCCTGCTAAAGTTAAAGAGGATCTTAGGCCGATAATAGGGAAGTATGTTTAAGATGAATTATGAATTAAAATACCAGGATGTGCTTTTTGTCTCTTATCTTCTCAGCTTCTTATTTTATAGCAGGGGGTTTAATAAATGATTGTCTATG
>JAZDLJ010000036.1:0-7384 GCA_043802115.1 bacterium
AGATATTGATTAGTGGTAGATTAAAGATAATGCCCTTTATTGCAAGGGGCATTGTATTTTGTAGAGAAACAACAAGTGTGTTTAAAAAAGGTAAAAATTGAATCTGATAACTTATATGAGCAGTGAGCATCAGAGGGACGTAAGAGTATATTATTCTCCCCAGGATATCTAGGTGATATACATGTTCACTTTTAAAACCGATCTTTGTAACTAGCCAGTGTACAGAAAATAGAATAAAGGGTATGAAAATATAGAGTAAGGTAAACAAGAATAGATTGTTATTTAAAAGATGTTTATGAAGGAGAAGAATTGGAACCAGGGTACCCATTAGGACGATAACAAAGAGGAACAAACCCTTGTTAAGTTGATTCGAGTGGTAGATTTCTGCTCCCGGAGGTCTTATATTTAAGGAGATGTTGTCATGAGAACAACTACGGACGCAGGCCAGACACATCTTGCAGGTCTGATTATTGTCTACATACATGAGATGCTGGAACATTGGACAACCGGGATTATTGTTAGTTCCTTTAAAACAATCATGAGTTGTGCATTGATTAAGACAGATATCTGGATTGGATCTCACTTCAATAATCGAGGCCATTGAGCTTATTGAGATCAGAGCTCCAAGTGGACACATAAAGCGACACCATGAATCTCTCTTATAGATCATTCCCATAATAATAGCCAGGATTACTATGGATAGTTGTAATAGACCTGTCTTAAAAGATGAACCACGCATAAAAGATACCTCTTCTATCCAGACAATAAATAGAAATCCAGAGGTCATAAAGAGAAAGTCATACTTTTTAAAAGGGAAATTAAACTCTTTATTAATTATCTTCTTGGCTAGATGACTGTAGGTAGCATACGGACAAATAGAGCACCATGCCCTGCCAACAAAGAAAAAGGAGAGAAACATAGCTGGCCACCAGATCGACCAGGCCAATAATTTTCCATAGCTATTATAGGAAGTTTGACTAAAAAAGAGGGACGAGATTATCATCAAGACAAAAAAAACAGCCACTAATCGTCTTATTTGTTCAGGAAGTATCTTCTTTTTTATACAGGAGACAAGGGTTTTTAACTTTAAGAGATTAAACAAGGTAAGGGGTTTTGCGGCTGGAAGCCCTAAAAATAGATGTTCTGAACGGATGGTGTCAGAACGAGTTAGATTAATTGCCCGGTGGATAATCTCTTCCAGCTCTTGAACATTGGAGAGCTTATAATCATAAGCCAGGAGAGATTTCATTGCTGCAGGACTGACTTTATCTACTTTTTTTTGATATTGCCTTGAATACTTTTTAATAAAATATTCTGCAAGATCAGGGATATCCCTCTTCCTCTCTCTTAACGGAAGCATAAGAAGTTTGTTAACTGATAATAGGTGATATAATTTTTTATCAAAAAACCCTTCTTTTATTTTTGATTGTAAATTTACACAAGTTGTGGCAATGATTCGGACATTTGGCAAATTTGAAACGGTCTTTAATTTTTCTTGTTTGGAATTAATCCTAGCTGATGATAATTCCTGAATTCTCACCTGGATATCAAGTGGTAAGTTCTCAATGTTCTTTAGTAAAAGTGTCCCTCCCTCTGCCAATTCTAGATAACTAAATCCTGTGCCATAATCCCTTTGATTATTATTAAGAGAAAACTGACCAAGTATTTGAGAGGCCATTGTTTCGATAGGTAATTTGTCACAATTAACTGAGATAAATGGTTTTTTAGCTCGACTACTTTTAGCATGGATGATCCTACTGACTAATTCCTTACCTGTCCCATATTCTCCTTCAAGTAAAAGAGATAAATCTGTCTTGGCCATTTGTTCAATTGGTCTGTTTAAATCACTGTTTATCTTACTTTTTCCTATAAGTCTTGCATGCTGTCCTATCTTTTTTTTCTGTTCAAGTAATTGAAGGATACGAGTTCGATAGTCGGCTATTTCTTCTATAATACTTGTCTTATGTAAGTGTAATAAGGTAGATCTTATAATATGTTGACTAATTTCAAGATCAATCTCTAAGAGATCTAAAAAATTTGTTTTAGATAGACAGAGACATTCACTTTCCTCAAGGGCTATTATCTCAGTTTTACTGGCCTGATCAGATAGTAAGTAAAAGTCTCCAAAGTAATCCCTGGGTAATAGGTAAGAGATATGATTTTGAATTCCTTGTTGATCCTTTTTATATACTTCTAGTCTCCCTTGTGCTAAGATATAAAAGTTTTCAATCTTCTGATTCTGTCTTAGAATAAAATCGCGTTCTTTAAATTTAATTGATGTAACTTGAGAGGCAATGTTAGGGAGTAAAAGAAGAGGAAACTCTCTAAAGAGATCTATCTTGCTTAATAATTCCAGGATTTGTTTTGTATCCATGAAAAAATAACCTGCATTATTTTAGAAAAACCCAAGTTGGAATAGTATATTAGACATCTTTCCAAAATAAATGTCGTATTCTCTAGGGCGTAGGAAGACAAAAATCTTTGCTTCCTACGCCCTGCAAGATTATTTTGGAAAGATGTCTATTTTAATAGTTCTATCATTTTAACGACTAAAAAGCAACAGACAACTCACCCTCTTTATTGCGAAATTAACACAAGAAAAAATCTCAAAATTACCCGTTTAAAGTATAGCTTTAATTTCTGCTACCTGATCAATAACGCCTGAATTTTTATGATTAGATCAACGATTATATATATCTTAGTAATACTAATAACTATGATAATCTCTACTGCAATAGTGTTTGTTTCATTAATAGATTGGACAGAGGGTAAGTTAAGCTTCTTCTTAACCAGGATATGGGCCAAGCTAATCCTATTTATTAGTGGTGTACGGGTTGAGGTTATTGGGAAGGAAAATGTTATTCAAGATGGGCCTCAGGTGTTTGCGAGTAATCATCAGAGTGCTTATGATATCTTTGTGTTACTTGCAACAATAAAAATACAGTTTAAGTGGATAGCTAGAAAAGAATTTTTTAGAGTACCTTTTTTAGGTTGGGCAATGACGAGTACGAGGCAGATTGGGCTTGACAGAGAAAATCGAACAAAGGCATATGACAGTATTAATCAAGCTGTTACTAAGATTAGATCTGGTACTTCTATAGTAATTTTTCCTGAAGGTACAAGGACAATGGATGGAAGTGTATCTGAATTTAAACGAGGAGGCTTACTTTTGGCTACCAGAGCCGAGGTACCGATTATACCTACTACTATTATAGGAGCTTACAATATCCTTCCAAAGGGAGGTTTTAAGATAAATCCAACTCAAGTTAGAATAGTCTTTGATAAACCTATAGATACTAAAGGGATTGATAAAACAACCCAGAAGAAATTAATAAATAAACTTAGAGAGACTATCGTTCAAACTTCATTAGACATCTTTCCAAAATAATCTTTATTAAAGTAGGAGAGAAGACAAAATCTAAAATCCTATAAGCAGATGAATATTATAGAAAAAGCGAGAAAGACTATATTAAAAAACAACCTTTTAAAACAAGGCGATAAGATAGTTATTGGAGTATCAGGAGGTCCTGATTCTGTAGCTCTATTGCGTTTATTCCTAGTAGTGAAAGAAGAGTTTAGTCTAAGACTTCATCTCGCTCATATGAATCACCAATTACGAGGCGAGGAGTCCGATTTAGATGAGTTTTTTGTGGTTAATCTGGCCAAAAAGTTTGATCTTCCTTATACAGTCAAACAAGTTGATACAAAAAGTTATCAAAAAGAAAGAAGGCTTTGCCTGCAAGAGGGTGCAAGAGAATTACGGTATGAATTTTTTCTAAGGGTCAAGGAAAATGAAAAGGCGAACAAAATCGCCTTGGGACACAATGCAAATGATCAAGCAGAGACTGTCTTGATGCGGTTAATTAAAGGGACTGGGATGGAAGGATTAGGGGGAATACCTTTTAATAATGGATATTATAACATAATTAGGCCATTAATAGAGATTAGTCGAAATGAGATATTAGAGTGTCTGGATAACATTTATCAGAATTTTCGAGAGGATAGTTCTAATCAAAGGCAAAATTACTTACGTAATCATATTCGTCTTAATCTAATCCCTATATTGAAGGATTATAATCCTTCAATAATTGAGCTGCTATGTCAGACAGCAAAGATAGTAAAAGATGAAAACAGCTATCTTGAAGAGTTTACCAGAAATCAATTGAAAGAGTTAATAACAAGGCAAGAGGAGCATCTCATCGAGGTGAAGGTTGACAAAGTCAAAACTTTACCCCTTTGTCTTCAACGAAGGATCATTCGTGAAATGATCAGGAAAGTTAAGGGGGATTTAAAGAGGATAGCCTATAATCATATAGAATCTGTACTGGATTTAATATTTTCAAAAAGGGATGGCTATCATGAGATTCACCTTCCTCAAGAGTTGATTATAGGTGTATTAAACAATTCCCTGACCTGTTTAATCCACAAAGGTAGACCTAATAGTCGCCATCGCATTGTGACATGAACAAACCGCTTACCATACTTCTAAAAGAGAAAGAAATCCAAGAAAGGGTCAGATTTTTAGCTACCCAAATTTCTAATGATTATAAAAACTGTGAACTAATCTTAATAGGTGTACTTACAGGGGCATATATGTTTATGGCGGACATGTCTCGTGGTATTACTATCTCAGTAAATATTGATTTTTTAGGTGTAACGAGTTATGGGACAAACCATAAATCTTCAGGCATAGTAAGGATAATAGCAGATATTAATCTTGAAATTACTGGTAAAGATGTGTTACTTGTTGAGGACATTTGTGATACAGGGCTTACTCTAAACTATCTGAAAAAGAATTTAGAACTAAGAAAACCAAACAGCCTGAGGATATGTACCCTGCTTGATAAACCCTCTCAGAGACAAATAGATATAAAAACTGATTATACAGGTTTTATTATCCCTGATCAGTTTGTAGTTGGTTATGGGATGGATTACGCTGAACAATATAGGAATCTTCCTTACATTGCAATATTAGATTCATCATCTTAGTTTCTTCTCTTCTTGTCTTCTTCTCGTCTTGTCTTTTACCCTCCCACCCCTGCAATACTTGCCATCTTAAACATTGGCAAAAGCATAGCGATTATAATCCCACCCAGGACAATACCCATTAATACTAAAATAACAGGTTCAAGGACTGAGGAGAGGGTTTTTATAGCATCATTAACCTCTTTTTCATAGAAGTTTGCGATTCTTTTAGCCATTTTTTCAAGTTCACCAGATTCTTCACCTATAAAGATCATTTGGATAAATAAGGAAGGAAATAGTTTAAAAGCTGAAAGAGATTTGCTAAAACCTTGACCACTTCTTACATTTTCTTCTGTCTCTATGATATTGTTTAATAATATCTTGTTGTCGGTAACTTGGCCAGATACGATCAAGGCCTCTGTGAGAGGAACACCAGCGCTGATCAAGACCCCAAGGGTATTAGCAAATCTTGCGAGGGCTGATTTTAGAATAAGAGTTCCAGCAAGAGGGATCTTAAGTTTAGCTTTATGCCATAGTAAGGTTCCCTTTGATGAATTTTTTAAAAGTTTTAGACTAATAATTATCATTGCGACCAATAAAGAAAATAGAAAAAAATGGTTTTTAAGAAAGCTGCTTACATTTATTAGTATTTGAGTTGGAAGTGGGAGGTCAATATGAGCAGAGGTAAAAATTTCTGTAAACTTAGGTAAAACCCATATTAGGACAACGCCGACTACTAAAGTAGACATAATTCCTATAAAAACAGGGTAAGTCAGTGCGCCTTTTATCTTTCTTTTAATATCTTCATTTTGTTCTAGGATATCTGACAGTTTCGATAAGGTTACATCAAGAATACCTCCACTTTCCCCAGAGGCTACCATTCGGATTATAAGATTAGAAAAGATATTTGGATATTTTGCTAATCCACTTGATAATGAACCCCCTGATTGGATGTCATTTCTTATAGAGATCAAAGTTTTGTTTAATGATGGTTTTTTTGTATTCACGATTACATTGTCCAAACACTGCATTACAGGGATTCCAGCTCCTAACATAGCTGATATTTGCCGAATAAGAAAGGTTATCTCTTTTGACTTGATTCCTGTTCCAAAACTAAAATTAAGATTAAAAGATAAAGTTTTCTTTCTTGTTTGTTGAGCATCTTTGCCCACTGAAATTGGGGTAAGACCCTTGTTTGTTAATATCTCTACAACAGATGAGTCATTTTCTGCATCTATTGAACCAACAATAAGGTCACCAGTACTATTTCTTGCTTTATAAAAAAATTCGGACATAGTAAATAACGTGTAGTCCTTATAAAATAATTGAGTTATTCAACATCCTTCATTTGTCAGTTTCGACATTAAGGAAGAATCAACAGAGAGCACTCAGGCTCAAAAAAGTGTAAATTACTTTTATACTACTCCAAGTTAGATTTTTCTGAGGTAATGTAGATAAATTTTGTAACTAGCTGTTTAGGCATAAAGTAGCAAAGGCACAGAGGCACAAAGGGAAAAAATAAAAAAACTTAAAAATTTTGTGCCTCAGTGCCTTAACATACTGGTTTTAACTAACACAATCACTTGGAAAAACCTAAGTTGGAGTACTATATCTATAAGCTTATGAATAATTTTACCCAGAATATGATCTTTTTAAACCAAACTACAACAAACTTTACTATTTAAAGATAATTTTGAAAAAAATTGTCGCATAGAATTGACTGTAACCAATAATAAAAGGCAACGAATAAATTTATTATATATCAAAATTTTTCATTTTTTTATGCGGGTTTGCGGGCGATGTTTAAACTTTTACATCTCTGGGTATACATGAAAGTAACGTTAATAAACTAATCCTATGAACAGACTAAATTAATTTTTTTAATTATTTTTTCCCCTGGCAGAATAAGTGATCGACCATAAAAACTTATAACATTTTGCTCGGCTACAGAGGTTACTTTTTCAATTTTCTAAGCTCGCTTCACTAAATTACCTAACTCGCTTCGCTCAAACAGAGGCAATTTTTAACGGGAAGCTTCACTAAGGATATTTTGAAAAAGTAACCTAAGTCGCTTACGCAAAAATTATAAGTAATTATGGTCGCTCACTTAACATTTTATTGTATCCTCTTCAAATTTCATGGTAACTAAATTAAGTTAGAATTTAACCAGGTTTTGTTTTTAGCCCTGAAAGGGCGTTATATACTAGCCCAGGGCAACGCCCTGGGTGAGGAACCATCACAATTTTCAAGCCCTGTAAGGGCGAAATAAAAAAAGGGAACGCTATCCATTAATTTATTTCGCCCTTTCAGGGCTAAAGACTAAAAAAAATTGCCCTGAACATTATTACCTTACTTTTTGAAGAGTATACATTTTATTTTTATAAAAATAACATTTCCAACTGACATAAAGTAAAAAAGC
>JAZDLJ010000364.1:0-6789 GCA_043802115.1 bacterium
CGTAATTTGACATCTCTAGTCATTAACTTTTTGATATTATTAGATATCGAAGTTACAACTGGTAAACATGGGATTGAAGTAGTCAATAAGGTGAAAACCACTTTGATTATAGTCCCCCCGCCCTGCTTTACCCGAGGGCGCAAAGGGGCTCCCAATTTTGGTTTTAAAGGTAAAAGTGGGTTGTTCTGAAGGAAAATAATTAAAAATGGCCTAAAAAGGATAGGGACAGGTAAAATACTAAATAGATAAACCTAAACTTATCTTCACCCATTTTATGTAATTTTACTCAGCAACTTTAGGTGCTGATGGAAAAAAATAATACGAAACATAAAGGGAGTTGAAGCGAAGGAGAAGCGGAGGAGGTCACAGGGTTAAGTCATCTCTTGCCTCCTGTGTAATTTTACACAGTATGCGTAATTTTAATATATTTATTAAAAATCCTTTGAGATCGGCTGTCATGAAAACTGCAACTCTTAATCACTGATAGTCTTCCCTTAAAGGCATGCTTCCTAAAAACTATGCAAGAACATCCCTTGACAAGCAAAGGCTGGGAGAACTCATAGACCTTATAGGCACAATCGGCTTTGGCGATTCAGAGAATAGAAGCAAGGATATCTTAGGCAGGGTTTACGAATATTTCCTCGGCCAGTTTGCAGATAAAGAAGGCAAGAAAGGCGAGCAGTTTTATACTCCAAGAAGCATAGTAAAGACACTTGTAGAGATTCAACGAATGCTGAAGCTAGGTTGATATCTTTATTTTCTAAGACAAATTGGGAGACAGATTGTAAACGCATGGTAGATTGTTACTGCTTTTTATGTCCATTCCCGAAGAATCTAAAGATAAAACAATATCTCCCTGACACGGAGTCTGTTGAGATTCTGCATAATGCATAAGAAATGAACGTGTTTCAATCGGTATGTCAGGCATAATCTTAAAAGGCAATAAGTTCTTATTACAACTTGATGAAATATTCGTACAATGAGGTATCAATTTGAGTTCGTTAATTATCTCAAATAACTCCTTATGAGGATGAGAAATTCCATTTGTTGAGATAAAAAGATGTCTTGCTGGATAAAATTCTTTGATGAAATATTTGTATAACTCTAAGGTATTGTTATCTTTTGACCCGTGATGCGGTACTTTTAAAAAATGAACATCAAGATTAGTAAAATTATCCCTTTCCATTTGTCTTTTATGCTCCATCCACTGAGATAATGTCGAATCCCCAGTAAATAAAATCCTCTGCCCGTGACATTCTATAGAAATCACAATGGAGGCATCATTTATATCAGGGAAATTATCAAGTTCAAAATCTTCATTTTGAATTTTTTGATACAAAATTCCTTCTATCTTTTTTAGAGGTAGATAGGCAATTCCATTGATTTCACTAATCCCTGGAACTCTAAAAATTATTTCTTTGCCACATATTTCTTCAATTTTATCCCAATTATTACTCAAGAAAGAGAGAATATTTGAGGCTTCGCTCTTTCTGACGTCCACGCAAAGTAAAATCTGCGTACGATTTTAAAAAAGCGGATAAGTGAAATCTCTCGGCACTATTCTTTAAGACTCAATCCAGTAAAAACCAAATAAGTCTATTATCTCATTAACAAAGGGATAGTAGGCGCTATAATAAATTTGTCTGCTTACTATCCCTTTACCTAAATGGAGGGATAGCAAAATGACCGTCTATGAAATAATTACCCAAAGAATTGTTGAGCAGTTA
The DNA here is from genome assembly GCA_043802115.1 of bacterium. Taxonomy (GTDB): domain Bacteria; phylum SZUA-182; class SZUA-182; order JAZDLJ01; family JAZDLJ01; genus JAZDLJ01. Next base: position 1,728 of record JAZDLJ010000364.1, read on the forward strand.
GAAAAAGGAAAAATCCCCTGGCATAAGCCCTGGACAGGCACATCCCCAAAAAATTTAATCAGCAAGAAGGATTATCGGGGGATAAATATCTTTCTCCTTTCTACCGCTCAATACACCAACCCCTATTGGATAACCTTTAAACAGTGTAAAGACCTTGGAGGAAGCATAAAGAAGGATGAAAAAGGGACGCCTGTTATTTATTGGAATTGGCTTGATATAAAAAACAATGAGGAAGACATAGAAAAGCATATCCCCTTCTTAAAATATTATACCGTCTTTAATGCTGAACAATGCGAAGGAATCGAAACCCCAGAGATAAAGACCTTTGAATGGGATACTATTGTAAAATGCGAGGCAGTAGTTGAAGACATTATAAATAAGCCAGAAATTGAATATGAAGGAAATAGGGCTTGTTATATCTCCTCCCAGGACAAGATTAAAATGCCTGAAAGGAAATATTTTGTTCAAGCAGAAAAGTATTACTCAACCCTATTCCACGAGCTAGGCCACTCAACAGGCCACTGGTCAAGATTAAATAGAGATACCATAGTTGACTTATGTCCTTTTGGCAGTACCAATTATTCCAAAGAAAAACTTGTCGCGGAAATGACCGCCTCCTTTCTCTGTAGTTACACAGGAATAGAAAATAATACCCTTGATAATTCTACCGCCTATATTCAAGGCTGGGTAAGGCAATTTAGAGATAAACCCAAAATGGTAATAATGGCAGCAGCCCAAGCACAGAAAGCAGCAGATTATTTACTTAACGTTACTCATCAAAATTAACAATCAACCGCTAAGGGCAAGCATAAGCTTGCCCTGCTTTTCCTTAATAGTTAGACAGACTTTGCCACAATGATTGTGTTGGATATGCAGTAGACCGTAAACTTTGTGATGGAGATATTGTAACTGACTTTGCGTTTGATAATTAGGAGAATAATTTCCTCCCCTATAATAGTTACCTAACCATACGCTAAATCCAGTAGTGGTATAGGAAGAAATAGATTTTACGCCTTTCCCCTTTATGTCAATTGAGTGCAACGGTGTGACAGTGTCATTACTTTCAATATATAATTTACAATTAATGTCTCCTTCCATAATCAGATTAAATGTTAAGCACCAAGTACTAGTATGATAATATCCAACAGAAGAAGAACTTGGTGGACTCCCATGACCATTAAAGCCACACCAGATAATATCTTAGACAAAATTCTGAAACTATTTGGAAAAGAAAGAGAAGTAATCCCTCCAGAAAATGCGGATAGTATTTATAAGAAGCATGGACAATATGCATATATCAAAGGTGAGAAAGAGAGTCTTTGGAAGGCATTGTTTAGAAGGAAGAATATTTTTTAGACATTTTTTAGATAACTTCCAAAAGAGGTATTATATTGTTACAGCAAGATAGCTCAATATAATACCTCTTTCATTATAAGGAAGTTATTCTAATTATTGGTCAAGACAGCTTGCTTTGCCTAAAAATTTATTAAAAATACATATAGCATCTTTAGGAGTAACGCTATCATCTTTATTTACATCTGCGCCATAATAGCAAGGACCTTTTTCAAGATAACCATTAAAAACTATTAGGGCATCGGCTGGAGTAATCACTCCATCACTATTGAGGTCTCCGTTACTTTTCGGATTTTCTTCGATGGAAGAATCTTTTAAAAAGATGTTATTTTTACTTTCGGTTGCGGTATTGTTTTTGAATCGGCACATAGGATCAATTTTAATATCAGAGTGTTCAGCCCAAATTGCTCCTCCTATTCCTGCTTTATTATTCTCAAAGGTTGTCCTGGAGAGCTTAACATCGCAATCCTCGCACTGAATTGCTCCACCAAAATCTCTTGCTGAATTATTCCTAAAGATTGTATTCTCTATTTCTAGCACACAATCACAACAGTAAATAGCCCCACCACAATCCTTTGTTACGGTAAGGTTCTCGAAAACACAGTTTGTTATATAAAGGGCTGGATTAATAGTTCCATAAATACCCCTTCTACAAAAGATTCCTCCTCCTACCCAATTTTTTATACCATTTTGAATTTTTAATCCTTTTAAAGTTACGTTTCCTTTCATATCATCAATAATAATTAAGGGTTCATAATTATTAAGGTCAGTACCATCTATCATAGTTTTCTCTGGGCTTTCTTTACCAATAAGGGTAATTGATTTACTTTTTGTTTTATCATATAATTCCAGTTCTTTTACCTCAAGCTTCCCTTCATAATCAGCTTGATTAATTTCTGGACATTGATCACTTGGACCGTTATAAATTTGATGAACTTCTTTAATAGTTCTTTCTATTTTAATATTTGAATCTCCAGTTCGACTATAATAAATGTTAACAAGAGCTCTTAACTCCAAACTATGAATTTGAATGGCTTTTTTGTATACTTCCGTTGTTGTTGAATTATAGACAGTTGCATTAAAAATAGAACGATAATCATCCTTTACACAATAACTGTTAATTACATCATCTCCAATTACACCATCATAGATAGTTGTAGTTGTAGTTATAATTTCATCCACAATCTTATAAGGTGTATATTGATATTGGGTTCCACAAGTAAGATCGAGACTTTCATTGTATATTCCAGGATAAATTTCAATAGTATCACCATATTGGGAAGCATTTATCGCAGCCTGAATTGAGGCGTACTCACCATCCCCTGTATCCTGCTGTCTAACTATTAAGGTTTCAGCCTGTCCTATTGTAGTATTTGCAACAATCCAACTAAAGATAATAATGTGGGAAGTATCCTTTTAAATTTGTTCATTTTTATTTAACTCCTTTAAATTTTAGATTAATATTTTAATAGATTTAATAGAAATCTCTTATACTCAATCATCAAGTTATAAACTTCTTTAACCTTTTTTTAATGTTGTGCCTCCTTTTAATTATAATTTTTTGAATTCTAATCATACTCACCTCCTTTATCTCTTTGGATTTGATATTAATCAGATTAAAGTTAATTAGTGCTTATTATTTTATAATGCAACTATTGTGCCAACGAGTAATTTAGAATTAACAATTTGTTTTGAAAAGACTTTTTAGAAATAAGTGTTTAATAAAAATTTTCTTATTTTAAAAATTTTGTTAATATTTATTTAACAAGAGGGATAATGTGTAAGAATAATAAATAATTAGATATACATAATTATTATGAATAAAGATTAAAAAATATGTAAAAGGAGCAAGAGGAGCTTGTATCAATTCACTGTTGGAGCCTGCCAATTAAATTGCCCTCTCCCCTTGCAAGAGCAACTCCGTAAATTAGGCATCCAATGTTTTAACGTCCTCATTCACGCCCAACAGCCAAAACACAGCAGGCTACCCAATTAACGTAGCCCTATCTTCTGCACCATCATCATTTAGCAAACCAAAGAACGCATTTAGAAAAAAAGAACGCCTGCCCTTAACTGAAGCGAGAAATTGTTTTTATATAATTTATCTACTATATATTGTAGTATATTTTTTACAACACCCCATATCTTGTATATTTTTTACTTGACATTACCTATTTTGGTGATATTATTGGATTATTAGATAGACTACTAATCTAATCCATTACTTGCTGCCGCTTGTCCGTTGCTAAGATTAAAAACTAAGAATTACAAATACTACAACGGACAAATGACAACAAACAATTAACCAGTCCAAAATTAAAAGGCGAGCCATGCAGGGCTGCATACCTGCTTGTGTCTCGCCTTTTTTTTTTGGATTAAAGGCCTATTCAACTAACTTTAACACCTAGGAGGTGCCGGTATGGAAGAAAAGATCCAGGAATTAATCAAAAAGTTTAAGGAGTACAAGGCTGATGGGAAATTAGGGGCGTTGGACATCTTTAGGTTTATTGTTGATTGTGTCACTGAGCTTGCTTGTGAAGTTGAGGAATTCACAGGTAAGCCAGGGACAGAAAAAAAGACAATGGTTATCTCTGCCTTAGAGGATATCTATATTGCGTGTGGGTTGGATATCCCATGTATCCCTAATTTTTTGGAAAGGACTTTATTGTTTAAGTATATAATCCCAGCAATTATAGATGGGGTTGTGGTCTTACTGAATAAGAAGGGGGTTTTTAAGCATGAACAAGGGGTGGATTGTCATGAGTGTGGTTTAACCTCTAATGTGGTGTAAATGAGATATGGCCAATAAACGATACTTTGTTGTCGATGAACAAACCTGGAAGCGGATCCCAGCGAATGAACAAGTCTGGATGATCTACAAAAATCAAGTTGAGACCAATAGTCGGTTGGATAGGTTAGAACGGACCAATTTTATCAAGAGTCTATCCGCCTTTATCGGGGGGATTGTTGGGGGATCCCTGGCAAGCCTGGGGGTAAAAAAATTCTAAATGAGAAGATGTCCAGAGAATATAAAAAATTTAAGGAAATTTCAATGTCCCCTACGGCAATGGACACCTTTTTTACAAGTGATAAAGCCCTCTGGAAAGGTACGAATGACCATTCCGAGGAATGGCATCAACAAACCCAAAAGAAGATCGAAGAAGTAAAAAAGGCAATGAATAAAAATCTAACCCCAAGACAGCAAGAAATCATCAACCTTTATTACCTCAAAGATAAGACCCAGGCAGATATCAGCTTAATCTTAGGAGTACATCAGACTACAGTATCACAACACATCCAGTATGGGATTAAAAAATTGAGGAAGGTATTTAAAAAAACAATTAGAGTTGGGACAGCCAGGAAAAATTAAGAATATGGAACAGGTATCCTTTTTTAAAAAGAAAAAGCCCCCTACATCAGTTTAATGTAGGGGCTTTTTCTTTTGCGAATCAACCATGAAGATTAGGGTTATGTTGCAGAAATTACGGACTTGGTTCTTCTGCAGCCATTTTATCTTTGATAAAATCCCGCACATAAAGGTTGAACCCACTCATCTGCTTCCCGTTTGCCGATTGATTCCAGGTATCCTTTGTCGCCTGGGGTTCCGCCTGCCAGGCAGTCACTGCTGCTGTAAAGTACCCCTTAATCTTTGCCTGCTTTTCAGTATTCCGATTTGAAGGAACAGCATACTGCCTGCTGTAATTGATGC
>JAZDLJ010000377.1:0-9494 GCA_043802115.1 bacterium
CGGACGTCAGGATGAGCGAAGCCTCAATTAGCCGTCCCCCTGTGCCCTATTCCCTTTCATTTCGCAAGGAGGCAGAGATTAAACCACGTTACTATGCTCAATAATCCTTCAAAGTGAGATCAACTTCCTGATGGAACACAAGACCTTCAATCACCCTCTATAGACAATCTTTTTACTCTATTTTTTTCGCTATCTCAAGTTGGAGAAAATTCCGATTCCGTCTGAAGCAACACAATAAGGTTTAAAAAAGCAGTATACCCTGTTTCCAAAAGGCGATTTTTATCTTCAATCCGTCAGAGAGCTCATATCTCTTGTAGACTTGGATGGGAACCTTCATTAAAAATTCAGGGATATGTTCTCCATTATCGGATCTGTTTTTGTAAATTATTTTAAGTTTCATAATGCTGGTGTCCGAAAAAAAATAAGATGATGTTATCACAGCATCAAATACATTTTCTGATATTTCTTCTCTTAGCGGAATATCTTCCTTGACCAGCTTTATTGAGTCCGGCATCACACAGAATCTTACCTTTTCACCGACATTTAAATTTTTTTTTTGAGGCTCTCCGTAACTTTTTATTTTCATTCCGCACAGATCAATAGTTATGTTTCCCTCGTCACTTGCTATTACAACACCGCTGAATATATTTTTTATTCCAAGTAATTTTGCCACCTCTTCATTGGCTGGAAATGAAAAAACCTCGGCTGGTTTACCTGTCTGAAGGATTAATCCGTCAGAAATTATACCGAGGCGGTCCCCAAGCGCATACCCCTCGTCCAGATTATGAGTGATATGTATCACAGGGATTTTCATTTTTTTAAGGATTTTTTTTATTTCAAACCACAACTCGTTTTTCAAACCCTGGTCTATAGCTGAGAAAGGTTCATCTAATAGAAATAGTCTGGGACTAGTTACGATAGCTCTCGCCAAAGCTACCCTTTGTGATTCTCCTCCCGAGAGGTTTTTAACGGTTAATTTTAAAAGTGATCCAATATCTAATATGTCAGTTATTTTTTGGATTTCATTCTTGATGTACCCTGGTGAATATTTTCTCAATTTAAGTCCGTAAGCAATGTTCTCATAAACGTTCATATTTTGAAAGAGCATACAATTTTGAGGGAGAAAACCAATATGTCTTTTTTCGGGTGGAAGTGTTGTTATTTCATTACAGTCTAAAAAAATTTTCCCGCTTTTAATCTTGTTCAGTCCAAGGAGGCATTTTAAAAGCGTTGTTTTTCCGCTGCCTGTATGTCCAAGAAAGACAAAATATTCGCCTTGGGGGATTTCAAGATTAATATTTTTCAAACGGAATTCTGCAATTTGATAATTAAGATTATGTATTTTTAGCATAGATAAAATTTAAGCAAATCACAACTGTTACCGATATAAATATCGAAATAAGTATTAAGATGACTGCGTTATAAATATCAGCAGAAGCAAAGGATAAAAATATAGCAACAGGGAGTGTTTCTGTCTTCATCGGTGTAGCGCCCGCAAGGGTTACCGTAGCTCCGAATTCACCTACTGCTCTCGCCCATGTTAAAATGTAAGCGGATATTATGCCCTTTTTTGCTGATGGTAAAAGGTTATAAAAAAAGGTATGCATCTTGTTTGCGCCAAGTGTCCTGGCGATCTCTTCATATTCCGGATTGATATAGTCAAATACGGATTTCAGTAAACTTACGGCCAAACCGATTATAACAACAAACTGGGCAAAAATTATCCCGGTTACCTCAAATACGACGTTGAACAAATATTTTTCAATTACCTTTCCGATACCTGTATTAAAAAATATTAAAAGTATGGCGCCGAGGGCAATTGGAGAGGTTACGATGGGTAAATACAAAATTGAATTAATAATATTTTTAAACGGAAAATTGTATCTCGACAGGGCATAAGCAAGAGGTAGAGCAAATAGAATAGCGAATAATGATGAGATGGTGGCAGTAGTTATAGTAAGTTTTACAGCAAAAAATATTTCTTTATAGTGGAGTTGTTTATGGAGGGCTGTATTTCCCAATTGCTGAAATAATGCTGAAATTAAAATCAGAAAAAATAAACCTGTTAAGATAACTAATGAAAAGATGATAATGTTAAACAACTTATTTTTCATTTCTTATTATCTTGTAATACTTTTCCGACAATTTATATTCGCCACCAATTTTTGCCTTTGACGCTCCTGAACCGCCGTAAATTACGGAGACTCTGAACTAAAAATATTTTTTTTCGAGTATTAAAAGTCTTTTTATGCATAGCTGTTAGCCTTCCAGAGTTAATAAATCGCATTAAACGGACATTCCTTTATACACTTCCTACACTTAATACACGTATCTTTCAATATTTTTGCCACTTCTCCTTTTTCCCAAAAAATCGCTTTTTCAGGACAGGAATTAAAACATAACCCACATTTTTTACAGAGGCTCTTATCAACCTCAAATCTTAAAAGATCCTGACAGACACCGGAGGGACATATCTTATCTTTAATATGTCTTTCATATTCTTCCCTAAAATATCTGATAGTGCTTAATACTGGATTGGTTGCGGTCTGACCTAAACCACAAAGAGAGGCCATCTTAATGTCATTCCCAAGTTCAATTAAGAGTTCGATATCCTCTTCCTTGCCTTCACCTTTTATAATCCGTTCAAGGATTTCTAACATCCTCTTAGTTCCAACCCTGCATGGTGGACATTTACCACAGGATTCATCCTGAACAAACTCCATAAAAAATTTGGCAACATTGACCATACATGCCTTATTATCCATTACTATTAGACCACCAGAGCCCATAATAGCGCCCAGGCTTGTAAGTGAGTCGTAATCGATAGGTGTTTCTAAATGTTCTATAGGGATACATCCTCCAGATGGTCCGCCAAGTTGAGCTGCCTTGAATTTCCTATTTTTATCAATGCCTCCACCAACATTATAGATGATATTTTTTAAAGTAGTCCCCATTGGAACCTCTACAAGGCCGGTATTTACGATATCTCCTGTTAAGGCAAAGATTTTTGTCCCTGAACTCTTTTCTGTCCCGGTTTTACTATATTCATTCCCACCATTTCTAATGATCCACGGGATATTAGCAAATGTTTCAACATTATTAATATTGGTTGGCTTTCCCCACAAACCACTTACAGCAGGGTAGGGAGGTCTTGGCCTTGGTTCTCCTCTTTTTCCTTCAATAGAGTTAATTAAGGCAGTTTCTTCACCACAGACAAAAGCACCTGCCCCTGGTCTAATCTCAATATCAAAATTAAAATTTGTCCCTAAAATGTTTTCACCTAAAAGTCCATATTCTTTTGCTTGGTTTAAGGCAATCTCAAGACGCTTAATAGCTAAAGGATATTCTGAGCGAACGTACATATAGCCCTTCTCTGCTCCAATCGCATACCCACAAATAGTCATACCTTCGATAACAACCTGAGGGTCCCTCTCTAATATATTTCTATCCATAAAAGCGCCTGGATCACCTTCATCGCCATTACAGACCACATATTTAGGTTTTTCTACAGATTTTTTTGCAAATTCCCATTTAAGTCCTGTTGAAAAACCAGCGCCTCCACGTCCTCTTAATTTTGAGATCTTGACCTCATTTATAACCTCTTCTTGAGTCATCTTTATTACTTTTGCCATAGCCTGATAACCATCTAAGGCAATATACTCATCAATATCCTCAGGATTAATAAGACCACTATTGGCAAGAACGATCCGTTTTTGGAACTTAAAAAAACTGATTTCTTTAAATAAAGGGACGGTTTCACCTTTTGATTTTGGTTTAATCCATAAGAGAGAATTTACAGGTTTTCCTTCCTTTAGATGAGATTCTATAAGCTCTTTAACATCTTTTAATTCTACTTTTTGATAAAAAATACCATCAGGATAAACTACTAGGACTGGTCCTGCCACACAGAAGCCAACACAGCCCGTTTTAATAATCTTAACTTTTTCAGTCATGTTTGCCCTTTTTACCTCTTTTTCTAGTTCATGAAGCACATCTAAGCTACCGCATGAAACACAACCTGTACCAGCACAAACAATTACATGACGTTCAATTTCTTTTGGATACCCCCCTGTACTGTCTGGTTTAACCTCATTAAACCTTGGCTGCATTAATTTTAGGGATTCTTCTTTTAACTTATTTAACTCGGTTAGATTAGTTATTTTCATTGGGCATCTTTCCTTCCTTATTTCGATAATAAGAGATTATATCTGTAACCTTCTCTGGGGTTACTTGTCGATGAACATTTCCATTAATATTAATAGCAGGTGCAAGTCCACATGCCCCAAAACAGCGAGCAGAACATAAAGAAAACATTTTATCTGTAGTTGTTTTTCCAACCTCTAAATCAAGTTCTTTTTTAAATGTATCAAGGACATCCTCTGCTCCTTTGACATAGCAAGCTGTTCCAATACAGACCATAATATTATACTTACCTTTAGGGGTAGTAGAAAAAAATGAGTAAAAGGTTACCACTCCCATAATTTCACTGATAGGGATATTTAAGCCAGAGGAGACGGTATACAAGGTCTCCTTGGGCAGATAACCATATATATGTTGAGCCTTGCTTAGAATTGTGATTAAAGATCCTGGTATTTCTTTGTATTCATTAACTAGATTTAAGATTGTTTCTTGTCCTTTATTGCCTTGACAGTTACAGGTAATGCTATCATTCATAAAAAGCCTCCTTATTATTCTCTCCCAGGTGGTTTAGTCCTCTCCTTCTTAAAGGTATACCATCCTTCGCTTGCCTCTGGAAAACAATCAAATCTTAAGACGTAAGGTTTAATATCTAGGAGAGGCGTTTCATCTAGGACATCGATGCCTCTAATTTCTAAAATATTTTGTGAATGTTTAAAGAGCCTAACAACTGTTAATCCTAGGCCATTTGGCCTACATGGATGCCTTGATGCAAAGATACCATGCGGCTTGTCGTCAAGAAAAGGTAATCTTGTTAGTTTGACTTCCCCAGCTTTATTAAAATGATAGAGGAGGATAAGATGAGAGAAGGTCTCGATATCTTTTAAGCCTTCCTGATATTCTGAGAAAATCTCTATTTCTCCTTTAATATCAGGATTAAATTTTCCTTGAATAGGTGCATCTTCTTTGGTCTTATATGGTGAATGAATTATTCCAATGGGAAGAAAAGTTAAACTCATCTATGCCTCATTTTCAATTAAAATAAATAACTGAAACAACATTTTGGAATATAATAACATTAAATTACTTATAATGACAAATAGTTTTTGCAGACTAGACGTTTCTAAATTTATTTCGAGGAGAGAGTAATTTTTTCTTGATAAAACAAGTAGTAAAACGGTAATATAAAACTATTTCTGTAATTATTTTTAAAGAGAATTATATGCGATAATATTTTTTTCTCTTGATTTTTAAAAATTTTTATTTTATTTAGTATATATACTACTCCAACTTAGATTTTTCCAAGTGATTGTGTTAGTTAAAACCAGTATATTAAGGCACAAAGGCACTACAGTACAAAATTTTTAAGTTTTTTTTATTTTTTTCCTTTGTACCTTTGTGCCTTTGCTACTTTGTGCTTTAACAGTTAGTTACAAAACTAACTTGCATTACCTCAGAAAAACCTAACTTGGAGTAGTATACAAGGGGTCGGACTAAAATTAGAGCAGATATTTTTTGTCCTGTACTTAGATGTTAGACATAAAATCTAAGCTAATGGATTGCTTTACCAAAGCAGATCTTGAGAACTTTTAAATTCTGATTAAATGGATCATGTTCACCCAGAATTGCTGCCTTAACAAAAATGCTTCTTGACAAAGGATATTTTATAATAGTACCTTAACTGTAAATGACTTTTAACTTCGCAGTTAGCCCAGAAAAAAATAAATGGCTCCAGGAAAAGATGGAGTCGTTAGGTATCCAGGAAAAGGATATCATCGAACAATTTATCCGCTCTTCAGGTAAGGGTGGACAAAAGGTGAATAAGTCCTCAACCTGCGTTTATCTGAAACATATCCCAACTGGTATAGAGGTTAAATGGATGAAAGAGAGAAGCCAATCCCTTAACCGTTTTTTGGCCCGACGAGAATTGGTAGAAAAAATAGAAGCCTTGAGTGGGAAAACCACAAAGCATGACTTGCTTAGGGATAAGATAAAGAAACAAAAGGCCAGGCGGAAACGACGTTCTAAGAAAGAGATAAATAATGGTGAATAGGTGAATAGGAATTATAAATGATTAAAATTAAAACAGAATCTTTACAAATTCTTGAATTTGACAAGATCCTAAAAAATATCTCAAAATTTGCGCATAGTAGTATATCAGAACAAAGAGTCATGGAAATTACTCCTTTAAATAATCGCCCTGAGATAGAAAAAAGATTTGGCCAGATCGAAGAAATTAGGAGACTTGCCCAAAAAAGAAATCCACTTAAATTAACCCATTTTGATGATATTACCAACTTCCTTCAGACTATAAAAATAGAAGGGGCAATCCTTGAACCAAGGGAACTGTTGGCCTTTGTCCCTGTCTTAGAGATAATCTCTACGATATCTGCTCAGATTAAAGCCCCCCCTGCCCTTCCTCATCTAATAAAACTTACGGCTAAATTAACAGGTTTTCCTGATGTCCTCAAGGCTATTCTAAAGGCCATAGATCCTGAAGGACATATATTAGATAATGCCTCACCAGAGCTCTTTAATCTAAGGATCCGCAAGCGTTCTCTTGAGGCCAAAATTAATCGGAGGTTAGAAGAGATTGTAAGGGATAAGATAATTACCCCCTTTTTACAAGATAATTTCATTACTCAAAGATCAGGGAGGTGGGTGATCCCGATCCGAATGGATTCAAAGGGTAAAGTCCCTGGGGTAGTTCACGATGTTTCAAGGTCGGGAGATACTGCCTTTACAGAACCTCTGGAGATCATTGGGATAACTAATGAACTAGAGAATATCATTGCTGAGGAGAAGTCGGAAGAGATTCGAATCTTAAGGAGTATCTGTTATTCAATCAGAAATGTAGCAGACCAGCTTGAATCCCAATATCTGATTATAGTCTATCTTGATGTCATGAACAGCATTGCTAAATTCGCTGATTTTTTACATATGGAAATTCCGATAATTAACAATTCATCTGAGATTAATCTAGTTCAGGCCAAGCATCCACTACTCCTCTTAAGACAAAAAAAAACGATTTCCCCTACCCCCTACCCTCTTCCCAAATCCGAAGGTATTGTCCCGCTTGATCTTAAACTTGGCAATGATCAGACAGTCATGGTTATCTCTGGGCCAAATGCTGGAGGTAAAACAGTCGCTCTTAAAACAATAGGCATTCTGTTAGTTATGGCCCTCTCTGGTATGCCAATTTCTGTTGATTCCTCCTCAACCCTTCCTCTGGTCAATGATATCCTGATTGATCTTGGAGATGAACAGTCTATTGAGGCCAATCTATCCACCTTTTCCGCTCATATCTCTAACATCTCCCAAATCCTTAGAGATGCTACCCCTAATACCCTTGTCCTTATAGATGAACTAGGTACTGGTACAGATCCAGTCCAAGGGGCTGCCTTAGGGTGTGCTATCTTAAAGGAACTGAAAGAAAAAGGGGCTCTAGCCCTTGCCACGACTCACCTGGTCGAGATATTGACCTTTGTTTATAGGACGAATGGGATGATAAATGCCTCTATGGAATTTGATCCAGAGACCTTGAATCCTTTATATCAAGTGCGTATTGGTGAACCTGGCCAATCTCATACCCTAGAGATAGCTCAAAAATATGGATTACCAGAACATGTTGCTATATCTGCAAGAGAGCTGCTTGGGAGTGTAAATATTGAATGGCATAATCTTTTAGATGAACTACAGCAAAAAAGGGCTCGGTATGAAGAGGCGCTACGAGAGGTTGATATTCAAAAAAAAGAGCTGGCGAAACAGAGGCAAATATTGCAGGAAAATTCTATAAAAACTAAAAAGGATTGTCAGGAGGTAATGGAGAAGGCATATAATGAAGCTAGCCAGGTTGTCCAGGAGGTGAAGAGAGAGATTTATATTATCCTGGAAGAGGCCAAAAAAGAAAAAGGGCGAGAGGCAAGACAAAAGATTATAGAGGTAGAACAACAGATTGACAACAAATTAAAAGAGTTTGAAAAAGAATCTCCTCTCTCAATTGATGAAATAAAAAAAGGTGATGCTGTATTTGTTAGATCAGTTGGCTATGACGCCACTATTACCAGGGTTGATCGAAAAAACAACCGCGTGAAGGTAACATCTGGAAATATAGATTTTGAAGTATCAGTCTCAGAACTCAGCCCTAAAAAAGGTAAGACACCACAAAAAATCATCTCCCCAAGTAAGCCGAAGAAACAAGAAGTAACCCCATCCAAAATAAATCTCATTGGTCAAAGAGTAGATGAAGCCACCTCTAACCTTGAACGCTTTCTGGATCAGGCTGTTCAAGACGAGCTTAAAGAGGTAGTAATCATCCACGGTGTAGGAACTGGCGCCCTTCTTAAGGCTGTCCGTAATTATGTAAAAGGATATCCCTTGGTAAAAGGATTTAGAAGGGGGGCACAATCTGAGGGTGGTGAAGGGGTGACGATTGTGACGTTTTGAGGGGATAAAAAAATTAAAACCATATTTAATCGTATTCATCTTCATCAATTTCATAATCATAATAGTCATTTTCTTTATCTTCTTTAGTTGCTAGACCTAATTCATTTTTAGTATACCTTATCATTTCTGTTTCTTCTCGTTCAGAGCCTAGACTTTCTTCTCTCTCTCTTTTTCTTTGGCATTCTATACAATAAGAGGTAAAAGGAATAGCAATGAGCCGTTTTTCTGATATCGACCCTCCACATTCTTTACAGACACCATAAGAACCTTCTTCTAGCTTTACTAGAGCTTCATCAACCCTTTTTAAATTTTCACTATGTATTCTAAGAATCTTATAATCTATATCGCGTTCTACGTCTAAAGAACTCATATCTGCCATATTTATAGCAGGACCTAGCAAATTACGCATGTTTTCAGAGGTTTTTTCACCTAATTCCTCAGTAATCTTTTCCTGAATGACCCCTTTTTTTAAGAAAAGTATCTCTCTGAGTTTTTTTTTTCCGGTTTTTCTTTCCATCGGAAAATACCTGTGTCTGGCGCCTTGTCCTTGGTCCTTCGTGCTTTAAAATCAAAGAGAAAACTAAATTTTCATCCTTGTTTGTGTCTTTATTAGATATCTCTGTTTCATCGGAAAATGTCAGTTGTTTCTTGTCCCTGGTTCGTTCTCTCTTCTTATCTTTTTGATTATTTTTCTTACCAAAACGTTCCATAACTACTCCTTTATTCTCCAACATTTCTCCAATATTCCCTCTTTCTCCTAAATCTTTTCTATACTACTCCAACTTAGGTTTTTCCAAGTGATTGTGTTGGTTAAAACCAGCATGTTAAGGCATAAAGGCATTGAAACACAAAGTTTTTTAAGATTTTTTTTGTTTTTTCCTTTGTGCCTCTGTGCCTTTGCTACTTTGTGC
>JAZDLJ010000387.1:0-5232 GCA_043802115.1 bacterium
TTTTTAATTCTCCAATCCCAGCAATAAATTGCTGGGCTATTTTCATATAATCCCTACGGGATAAATTTGTTAAATTCGTTCGTAATTATATAACCGACGTTATAAGATTATTTTATTGATGCTTTTTACTTTTACCCCACATTTTTTGAGAAGTTACATAAAAGGTAAAAAAAGAGATTGAAAAAAAAGGAATTTGATATGCTTAATGATAAACAGATTGTTTTCTTAGGTGCTGGTAATATGGCTGAGGCATTAATAAAGGGAATAGTAAATGCTAAACTTTTGCAGCCTTCTAATATAACAGCTACTGATATAAAAAAAGAGAGACTAGAATTCTTAAAAAGTAAATATTTTATCAATACCTCAACTAATAATAAAGATGCAATACATGGTAAGGATATAATTATTCTGGCTGTAAAACCTCAAACAATTAGTTATGTTCTTGCTGAGATTGCCGATATATTAAACAAGTCTGGTTTGATAATTTCAATAGCGGCTGGGATAACTACTTCTTTTATAAAGTCAGTGATTGGTTCAGACGTGAGGGTTATTAGGGTAATGCCTAATATGCCAGCTTTAGTTTCAGAAGGAGTAACTGCTATTGCGTTTAATGAAGCATCCATCTCCTTTCAAGATGCAACAAATGACCAGGAACGACGAACTAAGAACGACGAACTAAATATAGCATCTAAGATATTTAATTCTGTTGGTCAGACAGTCTTGGTTAATGAAAAGCTTATGGATGCTGTTACTGCTTTAAGCGGCAGCGGGCCAGCTTATATCTTTCTGATCATTGAAGCCCTTATTGAAGGTGGGGTAAAGATGGGTTTATCAAGGGATATTGCCTCGATTTTGGCTGCTCAAACTGTTTTTGGATCAACTAAGTTACTCATAGAAACAAAAGAACACCCTGCGAAATTAAAAGATATGGTAACCTCTCCTGGAGGTACCACAGCATCCGGTCTATATGTGCTAGAAAAATGTAGGATTAGAGCTGCACTAATTGAAGCTGTTGAGGCTGCTACTAAGAGGGCAAGGGAATTAGGATAGTTTTATTACTTATTGAGTTATATACTACTCCAACTTAAGTTTTTCTAAAATAATGCAGGTTAATTTTGTAACTAACTGTTAAGGCACAAAGTAGCAAAGGCACAGAGGCACAAAGGAAAAAACAAAAAAAAACTTAAAAAACTTTGTGTTTCAATGCCTTTATGCTTTAACATGCTGGTTTTAACCAACACAATCACTTGGAAAAACCTAAGTTGGAGTAGTATAGATTAAGAGAGGAAAAAAATTATGTTTGTGTTAGGGAATTTTCTAAAAGCGCTCGCTACCGTCATAGATGTTTTATTATATTATTATATGTGGATAGTTATTGTCAATGTTGTACTTTCCTGGATAAACCCAAATCCTCACAACCATATTGTTGTGTCAATAATTAGATTTTTATATCAAGTAACTGAACCAGTTTTAGCCCCTATAAGAAAGATCTTGTCGAAGTGGATACCTTCTTATCGAATAGGAATAGATTTTTCGCCTTTTGTTCTGTGGTTGATAATTGTTTTTTTGAGAGTTTTTTTGGTCGGAAGTTTAATGCAAGTGGCTGCTGTTTTTAGATAATAGAAATCTTTCCAAAATAAATGCTGTATTCTCTAGGTATCTAGGGGCAAAAGAAGACAAAAATTTTGTTGGAGTGAGTTATTTAGTAGGCTTTTTGTCTTCCTACGCCCTGCAAGATTATTTTGGAAAGATGTCTAATGAGTTTCTGGATATTTGTAAAGACTGACACCTAAACCTTATTTCCTATGAACCTAACTCCTTTAGACATACAACAACAAAAATTTAAGACCAAATTAAGAGGCTATGATCCTAAAGAGGTGGATTATTTTCTTGAGATAGTAGCTAAAGAGATTGAACAACTTATTCGAGACAAGAATCAGTTGACGGAAGAATTGCAACATTACAAAGATAGAACAAGGGAATTAAAAGAAAGAGAATCATCGCTGCAAAATATTCTCCTTACAGCCCAACAGGTAACGGAGGAGATAAAGATTAATGCTAAGAAGGATGCAGATTTGATCATTAAACAAGCTCAGCTCGAGGCTGAGTCAATCATTGAAAAAGCTAAATATAAATTATCCAGGACACAAGATGATCTTATTGAATTACAGAGACAAAAGGATTGTTTTGAAGCAAGATTAAGAGGGGCGATCGAGACTCATTTAAACCTTCTCAATCTTTCTAATAAAAACGATGGACCACTTAATGTTTAGTTATAAAGAAACAAAGGAGGGAATTTTATTCGATGCCTATATCCAACCAAACGCGTCTCGAAATATAATATGTGGTGAATATAATAATGCCCTAAAAATATGTCTTACTTCTCCTCCTGTTGAAGGTGCTGCAAATGAGGCTTGTATCAAATTTTTAAGTAAGTCTCTTAAAATTAGCAAATCCCAGATCAAGATTATTAAAGGAGAACATCAACGGAAGAAGCAGATATTCGTTAAAGGGGTTGACTTAGAGCAGTTAACTATACTACTCCAACTTAAAAAAAACTGTATGTCCTAGTACCTTAACATACTAATTTTAACTAACACAATCACTTGGAAAAACTTAAGTTGGAGTATACGTTGGCTGATTATGATAAACCCGCCAAAGAGGCGATGGAACAAATAATTAAGATACGTTATTTTGAGAGACATCAGGGGAAAGGGAAGGATATTATTTTAATCGGAGTTGGATTTAATAGGAAGGAGAAGTTGATAGAATTTGTTTAGGAAAACTATGAAGATAAATAAGAAAATATATAGTATTATTCTAATAATTGTTTTATGTTTATGCAGTAGTTATAGTTGCGTCTTATTGCCAAGAAAATTAGAAGATCCTCATAAGCTTGTGTTCAAGCCATTAGAGTTTACTTCTCCTCATGTTGAGAGAATAGAATTATCTAATGGAATGGTTATTTACTTTTTAGAAGATCATGAGCTACCTTTACTAACAATAAATGCCTTGTTTAAAACCGGATCTGTCTTTGACCCAGATGATAAATTAGGACTTGCTGAATTGACAGGTGAGGTCATTAGGTCAGGAGGGACAAAACGACTTTCCCCTGAAGAACTAAACGAGACACTAGAATATATGGCAGCATCTATTGAGACTAGTATTGGGAGAGAAACAGGTTCAGCATCCCTTTCAATATTGTCAAAAGATACGGATAAAGGCCTGACGTTATTTTCAGAAATTCTTATGTCCCCACAATTTGATGATAAAAGGGTAGAACTAGCTAAAGAAAAAAAGCTTGAAGGGATTAGAAGACGTAATGATAATCCTACCCAGGCAGCCTTTCGAAAGTTTGGTACTATTCTTTATAAAGATGATCCACGTGGACGTGAAGAACAGGTAGAATATATAAATAATATTACCAGAGAGGACATGATAAAATTTTACAAAATTTTTTTTAGACCTAATAACTGCATACTTGGAATATCTGGAGATTTTAATAGAAATGAAATGATTCAAAAGTTGGAAAACCTATTTTCTGGATGGGAAAGGGTTGAGGGGCTACCCCAGATACCAATTCCTGCATATAGATTTCAAACGTCAATGAATTATATATATAAAGATACCCCCCAATCAACTATTGTCTTTGGGCACTACATAATACCAAAGACAGATTCTGCTTATTATGCCTTTGAAGTTTTAAATTATATTCTGGGTGGGGGAGGATTTAACTCCAGACTAATGAGAGAGATACGCTCTAATAGAGGATTAGCTTACAGTGTTGGTAGTTTTTATCGCGCGGAGAGTAAATATGGTGTGTTTGGAACCTATTGTATGACCAATGCCTCAACAACCTATTTAACTACTTCCTTGATCTATGAGGTAATTAAGGATATAAAAAGTGGAAATTTAACCCAGGAAGAATTAGATTGGGCAAAAGAAGCGATTGTTAATCAGTATATATTTTCTTTTTCTTCAACGGAAAAGATAGTTGCTCAACAGATTGAGCTTGAATATGATGAACTACCTCAGAGTTTCTTTGAGGAGTACCCTGAGAAAATTAGAATGCTTACTTTAGAAGATGTAAAGTTAGTTGCTCAAAAGTATCTTAGACCGGAAGAGGGAGTTCTTTTGATCTTAGGTAATGAAAAGTTATTCGATAAGGAGTTATCAAATCTAGGCGTTATTAATAAGATAGAATTAGAAAAAAACTGATTATAATGGATTTAGGGGAGAGAGCTTCTCAGCTTCTTTATCCTCCGTAAGACCAGCGATATTTTTTAAGATTAGATCAGCTAAATTTTTTGCTTTTTTATTAATATATTTTTTGGCTCCAAGTTCTTCCAGGGCTAGTAAAAGTTTTTTTTCTGGTGGATTTGAGGTTAAAACGATTACAGAAAGGTCCTCATTAATAGCCTTTAATATCCCGAGTGCCTGCATACCATTAATAAGCCCTGGCATACATATATCTAAAATAATAAAGGGCATTTTAATTTTATAATCACGTACTAACTCTTTAAAGATATTAATAACATATTTTATGGCCTGTAAACCATCCTCCACTTGATCTACATTATAGCCTTCCTTTGTAAGAAGATCAGTTAGAAATTGACGAAAGAAATACTGGTCATCAACAACTAGAATATTATTTTTTAATTTTATTTTTTTTCCTATTCCAGGATCTGTCTTTTTTAATTTTATTTTTAATTCAAGAGGCATGAGCTCTTTACTGCAAATAGCACAACGAGTGATCTCTCCTTCTTTAACAAATAATTCTTCTCCAAAACCACAGTTACAATACCTTGTTAATAAAGAGCCATCCATTATAAAATCCTCCTGCTTTTATCCCTATTGCAAGTGTTATTCTTTGAAAATTAAGATTTGAAATTTTTTTTTAAAAAAAGAGACCTTCTGGCCTTGCTAAGTATTGGCTCATTTTTTTAGTAACTAGCTATTATATTAAACTTTTTATGACAAAATGTCAAAATAAACTTTGGTTTTAATTGGATTTTTTTCTGTGTCTCCGTGGCAAATTTATATCTGGTAAGGGTTTACTGAATATTTACAATTTTTTCGACCTGTACGATTAGAATTTACAACTCACTATGTTAAGGATAGTCTTATCCTAAGAACCTTATTGATTTCCTGAAAGGAAATATCATACTAGCCCAGGGTAAGCGAAGCGCAACCCTGGGAGCAGTAAAAAAACAAATAGCACTCTGAAGGAGT
>JAZDLJ010000390.1:0-10462 GCA_043802115.1 bacterium
CTTTTAATTATCGTTAGTTAGACATAATACTTGATGTTTATTAGGTTAATTATTCTAGTAGCGTTTTTAAAAAATCTGTGTAAATTCGTGTCTAAATAATAGAAAGTGTAAACTACTTTCGCCTCTTAATGAAGGATGCCCATCATTGGTAAAAATAAGTAGAAATTAGGTTATTTTTATGATAATGTTTAACTACTTCAAAAGGGAATTCCTATCACCTGGAAAGATAAAAAAATGACTGAACTTATGCAATACAAGAATTTTATACAGACATTAGGATTTACACCTAAAGATAATACATCAGGTGTATTTATTAAAAAATATGCTGATGGATACGCTATTGAATTAGACTTTAAAAAAAACTTTATCAACTACGGAGATAAAATAAAAGCTGAAAGTAAAACCACACAAAATTTTTCTCAAACCGAAAACTGGGTAGTTTTAGAATGTGTAAATAGACTTTTAGAAAAAGGATATAAACCTGAAAATATTATCCTTGAAAAAATTTGGCCAAGTGGGCACGGAACCTCTGGCAGGTTAGATATTTGTGTAACTCATGATAAGGGGACTGAATACTTATTGATTGAGTGCAAAACTTGGGGGAAAGAATTTGAGAAGGAATTTGCCCAAATGAAAAAAGATGGTGGACAATTATTTACTTATTTTAAGTTTAGTAATAAAGCAGACGCAATTATGCTTTATGCTTCTGCGTTAAATAATAATAATGAAGTTGTTTACCGTAATGAAATTATAAAAATTGAAGATGATTATCGTGTTGGTGATGTAAAAGATTTTTATGCTAAATGGAATAAACTTGCCAAAGACAACGGTATCTTTGACCCTTGGGTAACTCCTTATCACTTTGTAAGTAAAGCACTAACTCCAATTCTATTAGAGCCTATAAAACAAGAAGACAGCAGTTTTATCTTTAATCGGTTTCTAGAAATTCTTCGACACAATGTGGTCTCTGATAAACCCAATGCGTTCAATAAAATTTTTACCCTTTTTCTCTGTAAAATTTATGATGAAAAATCTACCAAGGAAAACGAAGAACTAAAATTTCAATGGTTGGAAGGAATTGATGATGATCGTTCTTTTCAAATGCGATTGGCAAATTTGTACAAAAATGGCATGTATGAGTTTTTGGAAAAAAGAGTTACCGATTTTTCTACCTCAGATTTTGAAACTAAATATAAGCATTTAGATGAAAAAGTAAAAGAAGATTTACTTAACGACATCATTAAATTACGTTTAGAAAAAAACAATGAGTTTGCCATTAAAGAAGTTTTTGATAAAAAATCTTTTGAAGAAAATGCAAAGGTTGTAAAACAAGTGGTTGAATTATTGCAAGGGTTTAAAATACGTTACACAAAAAAACAACAATATCTTTCTGATTTTTTTGAACTTCTTTTAACAACAGGACTAAAACAAGAATCAGGTCAATTTTTCACACCTGTGCCCATCGCACAATTCATTATTAAAAGTATTCCGATAGATGAATTGATAGATGAAAAACTCCAAAGAAAATTGTTTTGATTCATCTAAACACATTAAAAAGCTAGGAGAAATTGCAGATTTTAAAAGAGGCCCTTTTGGAGGTTCACTTAAAAAAGAAATTTTTATAAGTGATGGTTATCAAGTTTATGAGCAGCAACACGCAATTAAAAATGATTTTACATTAGGTAGATACTTTATTTCAGAAGAAAAATTTCAGAAAATGAAAGATTTTGAATTATTGACGGGAGATTTAATTATGAGCTGTTCTGGTACGATAGGAAAAATTGCTGTGTTTCCCGAAAATGCTAGAAAAGGGATTATTAATCAAGCACTATTACGATTTAGACCCCATAAAGAAATAACAACTACTAAGTATCTGAATGTTTGCTTATCTCATATAACAAATAAATTTATCGAAAATAGCCATGGCACAGGATTAAAAAACGTTGCTTCAGTATCAGTCTTAAAGGAAATTGGTGTTTATTGCCCACCACTTCCCGAACAAGAAGAAATTGTTTCAGAAATTGAGAAAATAGAAAATAAAATTACTGAACTGGAAAAAGAAATTAAAGCTATTCCAGAGCAAAAAGAAGCGGTTTTGAAAAAAAATTTGGAATAAATGCCAATGCTAAAGCCACACATATTTGCAACTCATACAAGCCCACATTCATACCAAAATTTGCAAAAAACCCATAGGGGGCAATCCCTTAAAATGTGAAATGAGCCAACTGTAAGGGTAATAAAAAAATTCAGCTCAAAATCATAAAAAAGTTTTTTAAGGACACTATAAAAATGAATCAAGAATTAAATGCGCTTATTTTAGCAGATGGCTACTTAGACCTTGAATGGCAGGAGATGTCAAAGCAAATAGATAAAAATCAAGAATTAATGAAAAAGAATTATGCTGATTAATAAAAGTTACAATTTCTTCTTTATTCATCTCTAGAACTCTGCCGATTTCGAAGTTCTAGGAAAAGGGATAACATCTCTAATATTCGTCATGCCTGTCACAAACTGAATGAATCTCTCTAGCCCCATACCAAACCCAGCGTGAGGAATAGAACCAAAACGACGCAGATCCAGATACCACCAATAATCCTTTTCAGAGAACCCACAGTCTATAATCCTTTGTTTTAAAATATCGTATCGTTCTTCCCTTTGACTTCCGCCAATAATCTCACCAATCTTAGGGACAAGAATATCCATCGCTCGCACTGTCTTCTCATCATCATTAAGCCGCATATAAAAGGCCTTGATATCCCTTGGATAATCAACCACAATTACCGGCCTCTTTAACTTTTTTTCAGTCAAATAACGCTCATGTTCTGACTGTAGGTCACTCCCCCAAGCCACAGGGAATTCAAACTTTTCACCAGATTTCTCTAGGATACTAACTGCCTCAGTATAAGAAATCCTCTCAAAATCACTTTTTACCACCTGTTCCAAGGTCTCAATAATAGTATTATCTACATATTGATTAAAAAAATTCACATCACTTTTACAACTATCTAAGACTTTACTAATTAAATACTTAATAAACTCCTCGGCTATATCCGCATCCTCTTGGAGATCAGCAAAGGCCATCTCTGGTTCTATCATCCAAAATTCAGCTAGATGACGGGAGGTATTTGAATTCTCAGCCCTAAAGGTTGGGCCAAAGGTATAAACATCCCCCATGGCTAAAGCGTATATCTCGGCTTCAAGCTGACCACTTACAGTCAAACTAGTTGCCTTACCAAAAAAATCCTTGCTAAAATCAACCTCTCCATTCTCCCCCTTTGGAATATTACCTAAATCCAAGGTGGTAACTCGAAACATCTCCCCTGCCCCTTCGCAATCGCTCCCAGTAATAATTGGGGTATGGATGTAATAGAACCCTTTCTCTTGAAAAAAATTATGGCTAGCTGAACTTACTGTATTTCTTACCCTGGTTACCGCTCCGAAGGTATTTGTCCTGGGACGAAGATGGGCTATCTCTCGAAGAAACTCAAAGGAATGACGTTTTTTTTGTAAAGGATATTGGGCAGGATCTGCCAAACCATAGACCTTTATCTGTCTTGCCTTGATCTCATTCTTCTGTCCTTTACCAGGGGAGGCTACTAATTCCCCTTCTACACTAAGGCTACATCCAGTAGAAAGCCTTAAAATCTCGGTCTGATAATTATCCAGGTATTGATCAGCAACAACCTGGATACCTTCCACAGTGGAGCCATCATTTATTTCAAGGAAAGAAAATCCTCCCTTTGAATCTCTTTTAGTACGTACCCATCCTTTTATAAGGACTGATTTGCCATACTCTTCTGTTTGCTGTATCGCTGAAATCTTTGTTCTTTTCATTAGCTACTCCTTTAAAAATCTTTTTCTTCTATACCAGTAATCTTCATTAAATGTTTCAATAGACCTATCTTTAAAGGCATATTCTTATGAATTGGGACAGAAATCCTAGCTGGATTACCTAATTTTATATAAACATGGTGGCTCCCTTTTATCCTGCCCAGTGCCCAACCTTTCTTCTCAAGCAATTTAGCAAACTCTTTTCCTGAAATGCTCTTCATACTACGACCTCAAGTATCTCGTCTTTATCAGTAACTTCAACATCCTTCATATCAATTGATAAACAGGCTTCCACTGATTCATATATATTAGTAAGAAGTTCCTCAAATGTATCTCCTTGTGTGGCACAACCAGGAATTGCAGGTACTTCAGCCCAATAACCACCTTCTTCTGCTTTATGGATAACAACTTTAATTTTCATTATTCAGTCTCCTAAATTATCAGATGTTTATTATCTTTCCTGGAGATCAATCAGAAATATAAAGAATATTTTTTTATCATTACTGATTCTTATTTTATTTTTTTTGTTATCATTTTTCCTCCTTATAACCTTTATTTCAATTGCGTGTAACCAAAATTGAACAAGTTCATAAAAACTATAGCTAATTTAATAAAAGAATGGAACGCAGATAACAGCTATTATAAATAAATCCTGAAAATCTAAGTTAATCTGCGTCCCATTAAATATGCTTAATTTTGGTTACACTCATTTCAATTCTCCCGGGCTGTAAGGTATTATCAAGGATATCTTAGTCTTTTCAAGTTCACTGAGATCGCTACCTTCGATCATCTCCCAAAGGATATCTTGTTTCTCATGTTCACTCTTACCTGAAAATTTGTTTGAGACAACAATGATATGAATGTTATCCTGGTATCCGTCAGAAACGTCAATTGTCGAATTCTCGTTGAATTCTTTGCGAAGTAAATTTTCTATTTTCTTCTTTATTTGTATGTCTGCCGCCATAACCTTTCTCCTTACTTAAGTATTTCTATCAATAAAATTTCCTAACGCTTCAACTGCTTTAATAAATATTTCGCACTCTTCTTGCGAGCCATTGTTTGGATCATAACGCCAATCTGTCTTCCATCGGTTGCATATTACAAAAGAACGACGAGTAACACTATCCATACGATCTAAAGAACCTGTATGCGTCATGAGCACTTCTAAACTATGGGTAAATGCCTTAATAGGTTTTCCATTCCTCTGAGATAACTTATTTTCGAGCTCTTCTATAGTCCAGGTATCATGTTGTTCCATAAGACGAACTTTAAGCTTGCATTCAATATAATATCCTGCAAGATACATGGCTCCTCGCCAACCCGAACAATTACGTAGACTCCTAGCATCAATTAGCCTTCTTAATCCTGCTTTCATCTGGGAAGTTCTACCTGCGAAATTCCTTTTATTCATCGCTGAATAATCTCCTATAATAGTTTAAGCAACTCTCCTATTCCTACTCACTTTTATTTAACTATTGTTAATTACTCTGAGGGTTATATTTACCATAGGTTCAATTTGATAAGCAACTTTTTTTACTAACTTTTTCAAAATTAGAATTGCTGGGAATAACTTATTTCTCGTGCTTTTTAAGAAATTCTTCCTTATTTTCTTTCCACCATTTCTGCCATTCTTCATAACTATCAGAACCAAAGTCAAAATTTTTCCTAGTTATCCATGATAAAGCATGGGAAGCCTTCGTCCTTGACTTTGAGGACTCATCTTTAAGTATAGCAATTAATGGTTCAATAGCCCGATGATCTTTTAATCTCTCTAAAGCTTCAATTACATACCCTTCAATAGATGAATTTTTTTCTTTCAAAATAAGGAGTAAAGGTTCTACCGCTTCGCTATCCTCAATATTTCCTAAAGCAACAATAGCATTTTTTTTGATTTTGATATTTCTATCATTTAACTTTGAAAGAATGCTTTTAAAAGCAGAAGTATCTCCAATTTCTTTTATTACTTGTGCAGCATTATCCCGCATTGCATAATTATCATTTTCAATAGCTTCAGTTAAGAGATATTCTAAAATGTAATCATTTTTTAAATTCTTCAAAGCCTCTACTCCCTGGTGTCTTACAGAATAGTCTTCATCATTTATGGATATTAATAATAACTGTTTTTTTACCTCTTCATTACTTTCCAGCTCGCCTAGTATTTTTACTGCATTCTCACGAACATCTGGATCAACGTTCTTAAGTTCTGAGATCAGCCTTTCAATAATAATCTTATCATTAGGATGTTTAACTGCCTTTAATACATCAATTGTAGACTCACGAATCAAGTAGTCTGAATTAGTAAGTCCAAAATCCAATAATATTTCTATTCCTTTTAAATCTTTAAATTTATCAAAATGTTTAACTACAACTTCTTTTATATGGATATTCACTTTTTTATTGAGTAAAGGCTTATGCTTGCGAAGGATATAAAGTAAAAAAACTACTTTATACCCTTCGCAAGCTAACCCTTAATATAACTCTTTAACTCCTCCGGCGTACTAACAGCAGTCCCTACCTGCCCAATAACAACCCCGGCTGCAAAATTTGAGATAACAGAGGCCTCCTTTACAGAAATACCAGAGGCTAAGGCCAAAGTTAAAACACTAATCACAGTATCACCCGCCCCTGTCACATCAAAGACCTCCTTAGCTACAGTAGGAATATGTGTTATATCTCCATCCCTTTCAAATAAGGTCATACCCTCTTCACCCTGGGTAACTAAGACTGCCTCACATTGGTTACTTTCTAAAAGCACTCCTCCTAAGCTCTTAAAATCTTCCTCTTTTTCGATACTCATATTAGCCGCACTTGCTGCTTCTAAATGGTTAGGAGTAATAATTGTAACACCTTTATAAAATAAGAAATGCCGTGGTTTTGGGTCAACAGCAACTATTTTTTTATTATCTCTAGCCAGGGTTAATATCTTATCTAAGAATAATTCTGAGATTACCCCCTTTGCATAATCGGAGATTATGATAGCATCTATATTATAGATGATATCATGGATATACTCGGTCATCTTTGCAATTATACCAGTACCAACATAATCTTTTTTTTCTCGATCAAACCTAACTACCTGTTGATTATGAGCAATAATTCTTGTCTTTAAGGTGGTCGGTCGATCTTGATCAACGATAATGCCATTTACATCGACACCTAATTATTTAAATTTCCCTAACACCCTCTTTCCCATAAAATCATCACCAATAACACCGCAGACAAAAGTCTTTCCTTCTAAGGCATTAATATTGTTAGCCACATTAGCTGCTCCTCCTAGCTGTAATGTCTCTGAGCCTACGTCAACAATGGGGACTGGAGCCTCTGGAGATATCCGGGATACCTTACCCCAAATGTATTCATCTACCATTATATCACCAATAACAAGTACCCTTCCCTCTCTTAATTTATCAACTAACTTTATGTAATGCGAAAAAGAAATCTCAATATCCTTTATCATTAAACCTCCTAAATTTAAATCGCCCACGGTTTCGGTAAAAAAATATTCTTATAACATTCAATTGCATATCTATCTGACATACCCGCGACAAAATCACAAGCCAACTGCTGATTATCACCCTTTAAATTCTCTTTTTTGACCTCTTTAAACATCTGCTTAGGATTCTCAAAAAAATAATTATAAAGTTCTTCTATTAACTTATACGCCTTTAAAAACTCCTTATGTGTCTTATAATTATCATAAACATTAATATAGAGGAATCTTCTAAGTTCTTCTGTTGCCTGTAGGATATCATCACTCATAGCTATTGAGTTTAATTCATTTTTAAGGGATATCTTTATAATATCAAATACCATATTATTGATCCTTTCTGAATGAGAACTGCCGAGAATCTTCAGACAATTCCCTGGTAGATCAACTATATTGATTACCCCTGCCCTTATAGCATCATCTATATCATGATTAACATAAGCGACAGTATCAGAGATCCGAACCAGGTCTGCTTCCAGGGTCGCAGAAAATTCATTTTTGTCTTTACTAAATAAACTTCCTAAGCCCTTTGAATGTTTAGCTATCCCATCTCTTACTTCAAAAGTAAGATTTAACCCTTCTCCATCCTTTTCAAGAACATCTACAACCCTTAGACTTTGTTCTGCATGATGAAACCCCCCAGGATGAATTCGACTGAGTGCCTCTTCACCAGCATGTCCAAAGGGAGTATGACCCAAATCATGTGCAAGGGCAATAGCTTCTGTTAGGGTCTCATTCAATTTTAAGGACTTAGCAATTGTCCTTGCTATCTGAGATACTTCCAGGGTATGAGTAAGTCTTGTTCTATAATGATCACCGGAAGGAGATAAAAAAACCTGGGTTTTATGTTTTAACCTTCTAAAGGACTTACTATGGATGATCCGATCTCGATCCTGCTGAAATGATGGTCTTATCTGACAAGGGATATCTTCTTTTAAACGGCCTTTTGTCTTATCACTAAAAGCAGCCTTATGGGACAAAATTTCGTGTTCCTGACTCTCTAAGATCTCTCGTATTAGCATTTTTTTATTGTCAATTTTTCGATAGTCCCTGCAGAGTAGTATTCCGCTGCTTACCCCGCATAAAAAAAAAGCATTTTCCTGCAATCAAGTTAAAAAGTTATCCGAAAATTCATTAATAAAAATAATAAATATAATTGTATGATATGTCAATAGTTTTTTCTGATTATCGGCAACCATTCGATCACCTTTCTTAAAAAAAAATTTTTCACTTGGCTGTAAACCCAAAAAATGGTAGAATATTAAACATCTTGGGTATTTAAAATATTTTTTCACTTATCTCGCAAACTAATACTTAAATTTTAAAAAAATACTTGTAACTAAGATAAAATAAAAAAACTATTTTTATCTCAGTTACAAGTAATGGAGGTACAAATGGGATTTATCTCAAACACAACCAGCTTTACTCGTTATCGGGTAAAAGATCCATTACCAGTAGATTATAAAGAAAAATATCCAATAGATATCAGGCGACATGCCTTTCGTGAAATAGAAGATACACCAGATATCGAACGATCTGTGGGATGGGTAAATATTATGAATGTAATGGATAGTGAATTTCGAGGTGATGAATTTTTTAAAAATGAATTTATCGCTTTAAGTCTACGGATTGACAATAAAAAAATACCTTCAGATATTTTAAAAAAACAATGTAGTAAGACTGAAGAAAAAAGAAAGACAGACTTAGGAAGGGAATTCATCTCAAAAGAAGAACGTCAGGAAATTCGTGAGACAGTAAAGCTGGATTTATTAAAAAGGATTATCCCCCATACTAGTATCTACGATATGATCTGGAACCTAAAAACAGGATTAGTCTTTTTCTCTTCCCTTAGTGACAATTTATATACTGAGTTTGTAGACCTCTTTAAAAAAACATTTGAACTTAACCTTCATCAATTATTTCCTTACAGCATCGCTGAAGATATCCTAAAAGATGATCAAAAGGCATCATTAGAAAATATTGCCCCTATAAGCTTCATCCCTAAAATATCTAATAAAAAGGAGCACATTGAATGGATACAGTAAATTTAATAAAAAATAAACAATTCTTAGGACGAGAATTTTTAACCTGGTTATGGTTTAAAAGTGATACAAATTCAGGTGTAGTTAATATTAATGACGATAAATCTGTTGAGCTCTGGATAGATGATAAAATTGTCCTTGAATCAGACGAACTAGAGAATAATAAAGAAAAGGTAATCTGTCATGGAGAGCACTCTGAAATGTTCGAAGCTCGACAAGCTTTGAACCAGGGGAAAAAGGTCAGTCAGGCAAATTTTAAATTAAATATGAATGAGGAGGAATGGCATTTTACCCTTGATGATTGCTGGTTAAATTTTCGTAATTGTAAACCTCCAAAGATTATACTTGATAAAAAAGAAGACCCTGATGGCCTCTTCTTTGAGAAGACACTTCTAATAGAAGAGGCAACTCATACGATAGATCAGTTATTTTCTCAATTCATTCAAATCCGTATTTCTCCTGAGTGGGATCACGATCATCTCCCTGCCTTACAATCATGGATTCAAAAGGGAGCCAATAGGAATGAAGAATGTTTTTAATTAGGTACGATTAAATTATGAAATCAGAATGATGAATGTAAAAACATTGTTTTTTATTTTATAATTCATCTTTCATCATTTTAATAAAAAGAGGAGGTGAGGACAATAAAAAAAGAAACCGCTAAAGTTGGTTCTGAAATTGAAGCTTATTGTACAAAGTGTAAGTTAGTTCTTGATCACATTGTCGTAGCGATGATAGACAATACTCCTAAAAAGGTAGAGTGCCTTACCTGTCATGGACATCATGCTTATCGGGATAGTAAGCCTACTAGGTTAGCTAAAACAAAGGTGACGGAATTAAAATACTCTGAACCCAAAAAGCAAAGAAAAAAATCAGAGGTATCGCGGAAAAAAACAAAGAATACTCAAGAAAAGACAAAAAAAGTATGGCAGGAAATCCTGGATAAAAAAAATTTGGATATAGCTAAGCCATATTATATGTCAGGTACGTATACGGTTAATGATCTTATTAACCATAGTAAATTTGGGATGGGGATTGTAACAGGGGTTATCACTACTAATAAAATGGTAATCCTTTTTGAAGATGGCTATAAGTATATGGT
>JAZDLJ010000391.1:0-2143 GCA_043802115.1 bacterium
CTTTTAATTAGCGTTAGTTAGATATAATACTTAATGTTTATTAGGTTAATTATTTTAGTAGCGTTTTTAAAAAATCTGTGTAAATTCGTGTCTAAATAATAGAAAGTGTAAACTACTTTTGCCTCTTAATGAAGGATGCCAGCATAACCAAAATTAAGCATATTTAATGGGACGCAGATTCTCAGGATTTATTTATAATAGCTGTTATCTGCGTTAATCTGCGTCCCATTCTTTTTTAAGGTTTTTTTATTTTTTCCTTTGTGCCTCTGTGCCTTTGCCACTTTGTGCCTAAACAGTTAGTTACAAAATTAACCTATATTATTTTAGAAAAACCTGACCTGGAGTACTGTATATTAATGATACATAAAAAAGAGGAAAAAGTTTATGAATAAATATCCTTTTGTGTTTGGTCTTTTTAATCTGTTGATGCTTATTGTTATCCTGGGGTTAGTAATCTTAATAATTATAGGTCATGAAAAGAAACATGAAAAGGATCGTATCCACCCATGGTTTGGTAGATATACTGTAAATATCCCTAATTTAATGTCCTATTTACGCTTTCCTCTGGGATTATGGATATTTTGTGTCTTTTTTTTCCAATTCTTTCATAATCCTTTTTGGCATTTTACATTTAACCTGGCCTTTGGGCTGGTATGTGTCTTTGATTTTTTAGATGGAAAATTTGCCCGTAGATGGAATGCTATAACTGAAGGGGGAAAATCCCTTGATCCTGCTGCAGATAAATGGGTAACTTTTTGTTTAGCAATAACTGCATTTTTTTATGGAAACCTTTCCTGGTGGGCATTGACAATAGTTATCTTAAGAGAGGTGGTAAGTGTTATCCAACGAGAGCGCCTTAAACGACAAGGTAAGGATGTAAGTGCAAGATGGTTAGGAAAGATCAAGACAGGGGTTCAATTTACTGTTTTATACATCTTATTACTTAGGACAGATGTTCTTCCTGGGACAATAGGGCTGGATTTAATAGCAAAGGTATTTCCAGGTGGTTTGATTGAATGGGGTATAATACTCCTTTGTTTTTGCACTGTAATCTCAGTTTTTCCATTTTTTGAGACGTTTTCTTATGTTAATAGTTATGAAAAATCTCAAAGGGAAGAGAGTCTTCGACCATGGTATATTATAGCTATACCTAATGTCTTAACTATAGGTAATTATCTTTGTGGAATTACATCTGTTTTTTTTGCTATGCCCAGGACTAATGTTCAATATCGTCCCTTTATTATCCTCTTTTGGATATTTGCAGCAGGGATCTGTGATGCCTTTGATGGGCAGCTCTCAAGAAAACTAAGGTCTTATTCTGACTTTGGCGCCTGCCTTGATTCTTCAATAGATCTATCAACCTTTGGGTTAGCCGTTGCTGTGGTTATCTTTTTAAGATTTTATGCTATAAAAGGGAGTATCGCTTCTATTCTGGGTCTGGTTTTAGCAATTTTCTATTTTACTTATGTTCATCTTCGCCTGGCCAGATTTACCGTATTATCCAATGAGACAAAAGATAAGAGTAAAAAGAGTGACTTTGAAGGTCTCCCTTCCCCTGCCGGAGCTCTGGGAGTTTTGATTTTTTTTACCTTTTTTGAGAATAATATTATTGCCCTATCTATTGCTATAGTTATAGTTTCTCTTTTAATGCACAGCAAATTGGATTTTATAAGCCACTCTAACTCAATCCATCATCCTTTTTATAAATATTTTTTTATACCTATGGTTTTTGTTGGTTTTGGGATGCTGATGGTACTTATTTTTCAGCAACCTTTTATCAGCGCCCATTTTTCCAGAGAGTTGATTGTTTATTTTAAAATATGTTCCTGGATATTGTTTACCTTGTTTGTGTTTTATATTCTTGATGGAGTGATTAGGACGTACTTGCAACGGGTATAAAATAGTTTTTTTATTTTATACCCGTTGCAAGTTTTTGTGTTGTTTGAGATGGAATCGGACTTTTCATCAATTTGAGATGGCAACAGTTAATTCACGTTTACATTAGACATCTTTCCAAATTAATCTTACAGGGCGTAGGAAGACAAAAATCTTTGCTTCGTTCGTTGAAGTAGTCTTTTTGAATTTTCTAAGCTTGCTTCCCTAAATTGCCTAACTCGCTTCGCTCAAACAGAGGCAATTTTAC